>PMUF01000179.1 GCA_003167015.1 Chitinophagaceae bacterium
GCTCCCAGCACCTTCCGGACGCCGATCTCCTTCATCCTGCGGGCAGCTGAGTAAGCTGTCAGCCCGAAGAGACCGATCACGCCGATAAAAATGGCCAGGGCCGAAAAGAGGCTGACCACTTTCGCAAACTGCCTGTCAGTCCTGTACTGCCTGTCATAGAAATCATTCAGGAAAAAATAGTCGAAAGACGATTCCGGAAAAAGGCCATCCCACGCCTGGCGTACCTTTTCTACCGTTTGCTGCATATCTTTTGTCGTCACCCTGACCGAGAAATATTGCGTAGGTATCCAGGAATAAGCCGGGTCCATAAAGAGGATCAGCGGGGTATAGGCCATTTGCAGCGAGCGTTGATGGTAATCGCGGATCACGCCGATGACATGGTCCGTGCGTCCCGGGTTCACTTCCAGCCAGACCTCTTTACCGATAGCATCTTCCGGCGAAGCAAAGCCAAACTGCCGCACCGCGGATTCATTGAGTACCAGCCCCAGGCTGTCGGCGGGGCGGGAGATGTCGAAGGCTCTCCCGGCTACCAGGTCCGGATGATACAGCGGAATAAAGTCGTGGTCGACTTTCAGCATCTCATAGGTGCGTTCTTCAGACTTGTCAGCGCCAAAACGCCGGTTGGCCAGGAATTCACCCACCTCTTTGCCCGGCACCGCACCCGAGGCCGTGACGCCGGAGACATCAGGTAGTCTGCTCAACATACTTTTCAGCGCTCTCGTCTTTTGGGTATAATCGGTCGTCTTGACCGGCGCCCGAAGTACGAGGGTCTGCTGCATGTCGACACCGGGGTTCTGTTGCCGCATGTAGAGTACCTGCCTGTAGACGCCCAATGTCCCGGCAATCAGGATCAGGCAGACGACAAACTGGAAGGTCACCAGCCCTTTCCGCAACACGCCGCCGCCTTTGGAAAAAGAATAACGTCCTTTCAGCACCGTAATGGGCTGGAACCGCGTCAGCACCAGGGCAGGATACAACCCCGACGCCAGGATAAAAGTCAGGAATACCCAGCCGATGCGCCAGCAAAAGGCGGCATCGATGATAGTCCCGTAATGCCCGTCGCTGCCCAGCCATGCCGGTATGACAATGCCCGCCATCCACGCCAGCCCTATCCCCAGTACCAGCGCCAGTCCGCTCAGCAGCAGCGACTCCAGCATGAATTGAGCGACCAGTTGATAAGGCCGGGCGCCGCTGACCTTGCGGATGCCCACTTCCCGCGCTCTTTCCAGTGCTCTCGAGGTAGACAGGTTGATATAATTGACACAGGCGATCAGCAGGATGAACAAGGACAGCACATCCAGGAATTGCACCGCCAGCCGGTTGCCTTTCGCCTCGACCTCATATTGTTTGGCTGCATTGAGATGGACATCGGCGATAGGGACCAGGTGGATCGCCCAGCGCAGTTCCTTGAGGGCAGGGCCATTTTTATATCCTTCCGCCATCGCCGGAAATCCGGCCTCTATCGTTTCGGGCCGTGCGCCCGGCGTCAGCTTTAGCCAGGTATAGCTCTCATGCTGATACCAGGTTTTTTGCGCCCAGACGGGAGACGTAGCCCAGGAGATCAGCATCGAAAACTGCATCGTCGAATTTGGCGGCGGGTCCTGGAACACACCCGTGACCTGGCAGGGATAACTGATGCCAACGGTGCTGATCTGCAGGATCTTTCCCAGCGGATCGGCAGTACCAAAATATTTGCGGGCGGCAGAAGCCGACACCACCACCGAATTAACCCCCGTCAGCGCGGTGGACTTATTGCCTTCGATCCAGCCATATCGGAAAAAAGAAAAGAAATTGCTATCGGCGAAACACACATGCTCTTCCCGGAAGCGTACATTTCCATACCTCACCACCCGCTCGGAATTCGTCCAGCTGATCCGGGTAAAATCCGAGACTTCCGGAAAATGCTCCTTTAGCGCCGGCGCATACCCATTGGTGCTGGTCGCCCAGTCGTCGGTCATCTGATCGCCCTTATAGAACCGGCTTTCCACCCGGTATACCCTTTCGCCGTCATGCGCCCCCTCGCCCCTGCTGGCGCCGCCGTCACGCACCCCCATACCCGCGCCATCACGCACTCCCCCGTTCCCACGCGCCCCTATACCCGCGTCACTTCGCACGCCCCCGCCATCGACCAGCATCAGGTCATAGCTCCGCTCATAGCGAACGTAAGCCCCGATGCCGATAAAGGCCGCCAGCCCCAGCCCGAGTCCCAGGAGATTAATGATCGTACTGGTCTTGCTGGCCAGCAAACTGCGGACCGCCGTTTTAAGGTAATGTCGGAGCATATTTTTTATTTTACTACTAAAATCTAAATTCTCTTCATCGAAGCCCTTCCATAACTTATTGTTTATAAATCATGTCGGTATTCTTTACCTTCAGGAGGCGTGCCGTCGCTTAGACAAATAGGGGAAATGTGGATAAACCCCACGCTGTATTTTACTACTAAAATCCAAAATTTTAAAAAAGACATGTTTCCCCAAAAATAACGCCACCGGCTTCTATTCCCTTCTTTTTGCAAATGAGCTCTAAGTGGTCAGAAATCATCAGAAGCATCCAAAACCGAATATACGAAATCAGGGGCGAAAGAGTAATGCTGGAGAATTCGAAGGTCTAAGGTTTCAATCTGAAGCCTTAGACAACAGAGATCACCCTTTGAGGTTGCAAAATGAAACCTCAAAAGAAAAGGGAGGATAAAGAAAAGGGAGGATATTGTAACCGAAACGCACGGCCTCTCGTCAAAAGTGATTAATGCCAAATGTCCCATCGATGACTAAATACCCCGCTGTACTATGTCTGCTGCTCCTTATCAGATGCCAGCATGCGTCCGCTCAATTATATAACCGCCCTGTCATTCGGGATTCGATCTATTCGGCGATCCTCAAGGAGGAACGTTACCTGGATTTAGTGGTGCCGGGGAGCTACGCCAGCGCCGAGGTTCCTCAGGCTACCCAGGCCGCCCGAACCGGCGTGATCTATACGATGGGAGAGCCGTACATCGCCTCCAATATCGAGAGTTATCTGGAAATACAATTCATTCCCCCACACATCATCGTCAGCATCGGCGGTGGCCCTAAGGGTAAGAGAAACTTGCAAAATGGTGACGCGACGGGGGGAAGAGATGCTTTCCTGGCTTTTATCACCACCGAACTGATGCCTTATATCAATCAGAAATACCGCAATAATGGCAAGAATATCCTGTTCGGGCATTCGATTGGCGGTTTGTTCGCGATGTATGCCCTTCTGAAAAGCCCGCAGTCCTTTACCGGCTATATATTGGCAGACCCCAGCTTCTGGTGGAATCATAACGAGCTGCAGACAATGGCCCGGGAAAAATTGGCCGCCCTGCCCGATACCGCGAAGTTTCTATTTATCGCCGGCCGCAACGGCGAGCCGTTTAAGACCATGGGCGATACCGGCATGGACTCCGTCTTGAGGGAGCAGGCCCGGCCCGGTTTGCACTGGAAGTCGGTGGCGTATACCGATGAGACGCACAATTCGATGATCTTGAGGACCCTGTATGACGGCCTCAAATTTATCTATTGGGGTTATTATGCGAGCAACAACCTGGTGTTCCACCCTGCCAGAGGCTTTGTTCTGAAAGATAAGCCGGTCATCGTCAATTGTCAGAATGATAATTTCTCCGACATGTATTATACCACCGATGGCCAGACACCGACAACAGCGTCGGCCGTACTGGATGCGGACACGATCCTGGTCACCGCGGGATCGAAGCTTACCTTGAAAGCGATCTGTAACCAGCCTGAATACGACGCAACGCTCAGCGGTGATTTCCGGCAGTCCGGTGTATTCCCGACAGTCACACCGCCAAAGTCGGCGCGGCCCGGCGGATTGCATTACGACTACTACCTGCTGAAAGATACCGCTAACCTGGTCCGGGCAAAGCCCGTATTTTCAGGGCTTGCGGATTCGGCCTTCATGCTCGGAAAACTTGACGACCCCGAAAAATATATCTGCGTCTTAAGCGGTTTTATCCGGGCCCCTAATACAGGCTATTATATTTTCGCCACCGGGAACTGGGGTGCTCCGAAAGTTTACCTCGGCAAACAATTGATCATCGATCGGGGCGACACCGATCATGCGAATATTGGCAGTTGTATCGTCCCGCTGAGCCAGGGATTCTACTCCATACGGGCTGAACGTATCCTCAGGCAAGCCCAGCCAAAAATGGATCTCTATTATGCTGTACCGGTCGGCCCGACCCAGGGAAAGAAATTGGTGCCTGTTCCCTGGCAGGATCTGTTTTCCCCGTCAAAATGAAACCTCCTAACTTCGCCCCCTATGAGCCGCTCAAACACGCTACCCATCATATTATCATTTATTTGCCTGTGCTCCATCTTTCTCTCGGCCTGTGACAGCATCCAGCATCTTTTCCAGGGTCAAAAAGACATCGTTTTCGACCGGAGCGCAGTAATAGGCCTGGCCTGGAATGAAGATACGGTCAATGACTATCGCATCATTTTTTATAAAGACAGCTCTTTTTCTTATGCCGTCAAAACGCCCGCCGGACGTCACACTCAGCTCCTTATTTTTTACGATGGGCATTTCAGGGACGCAGGTAACACCGACACTGTCTATCTCTTCTTCAAAGACAGGAAGCCGCCGCCGATGAGCAATTACCTGATAAAAGGAGAGTCAGGAGACTATTTCGTCCAATATTTCCGCGACGGCCGTCCAAAAATGTTCCTGCGCAAAGAACCCTTGCAGCCTTCCTAACGCCTCCCAACGCCTCTCACCGCCGCTGCTCAAAAAAGAACACCCCTTTCTTATTCGCCACAACGATATCCGGCAACCCATCTCCATTCATATCCTGCACCAGCACCTGCAACCCAACCCCTGAATTGTCGTCGATCAGATGCGGTATCCATGTCGGCGCCGATGCAGCGCCGGAAGTCCCGGATGCACCGGAAACCCCGGCCTCCCCGGGCCTGTACTCAAACCAATATAAGGTCGACGGCTCATATGCGCCCGGGTCCTCTCCGTTATGGGCAAAATACCGCTTCCCCGTCACCAGGTCAGGATGCCCGTCGCCATTGATATCGGCCATCGCCATCCCATGGGTCTCGGAAACGCCGTTAAAGATCAGGTGATGAGCCCAGCTCGTATCCCCCGTCTTCTCATGCCACCAGATCCCATAACGGTGAGCGGATGCGCTGACAAGGTCCGGCTGCCCGTCATGTTTGGTAGCCAGAGCGTATATCTGCGAACAATCCTCTCCCAGATCCGCCGGATGAAACACCCAGTTATCCGTGGCCGGATTCGGTGGACATTCCCACCAGCCCTTCGTGATCACCACGTCCTTCCGCCCGTCGCCATTCATATCGATCAGCCCAAGACCATGCGTATACCTGCCCGTGCCGATATTTCCTTGTCCAATCACATGCCGCGTCCACACCGTATCGCCTTTGACGACCGGCGATTTCATCCAGATCATTTCCTTGGCGATCGGATCGTTGCAGAGAAGATCCGGCCGGCCGTCGCCATCCACGTCGACAAGGGCAGGCGATTCATTGCCCGCGTGGCTCAGAATACGATGCATTTTCCAATAGCCCGGCTTGTTTTGCGGATTCTCGTACCAGACCGCTTCCTCTCCCGGCAGGCTGATGCGGATCAGATCCGTCCAACCGTCCTGGTTGACATCCATGGCGAAATCCAGGAAGGAATTGCTGAACTGCGTGCTGGGATCATAGTGCCTCGGGGTATCGATGGCATGCCGCGTCCAATCCGGCGCCTCGAACCAGTAGGCCCCCGCAATGATATCCGGTTTGCCGTCATGATTCACATCCACGATGGCCACGCCTTCAGAAACAAAATCGGTAGTCAGTATATGCTTGATGAACCGGTGGTCCGTGCTCTGCGCCCTGCCCGCCAACGCCAGAAGACAGCACGCCATCACTAGCCAGAGGGTAGAAAAGAAGAAAGGTTTCAATCGAAATTCGGTTGCTTGCATAGAGTAATTTAAATAAATTCCGTTTAATTTCCCCGGTTCTTCATCACATAATCCATCGCCTGCTGAAACGTCGCCACCCAAATGACCTTCCTGTTCGCGACGAGATAATCCAGCAGCGCCTGGTGCGCCGCCGACGAAGTGGTAATATAATCGCCGCCAATACCATGAAACATGATCACCCCCATTCCCCTCCTTGCCTGCACATTCCTGACAAAGGCGATCAGATCGCCGGCGCTGGTATTATCCTCCAGCCCGTAAGAAGGCACTCTCAAAGTATCCAGGTGCATAAAATCGGTAATGATCGACGTGTTGTCACCCCCGGCGCGGGCATAGGTAACCGAATGATAGGCTCTTAATGTGTCTACATAATCTTTCCCGCCCGCTGTCGTTTCCGCACAGGGATAGGCATAAGTTCTGTTGGTATGGCCGTCCAACGCGTAAAGAAATTTATTCATCACCTCGATCTCCCAGACCATTTGGTGGGCGGTATAATCCGCAGAAGAAACAGGATTGTCCGGCGTGGGCGGACAGGGATGATACAGCGTATGATTGCCCAGTTCGAAACCTTCCCGCGCCAGTTTACGCCACCGGGGCATCGTGATATAGTCAATATCGCTCGTCAGAAAAAAGGTGGCCTTAAAGCCCGCACGTTTTAACTGCGGAACGGCCGTGTCCAGCTGAGATGGCAGCGCGTCGTCATACGTCAGCACGATCGTGGCCTGCTTATGATCCGGCCATATCATGGATTGCGCACCGGCGCTGCAGCACGCGGATAATCCGACAAGCAATAGAATCGTCTTCATATAGCTAAGGTCGTAAAAACGTAAATACTACCAAATTACTACCCGCAGGCTGTCCGGGCGATACATCTTGTCGCCCGGTTGTATGCCGAAGGCAGTGTAGAACTCCGGCACATTCACGACCGGTCCGTTCGTTCTTTGCTCTTCCGGTGCATGAACATCCGTCATCACCTGCCGGGCCAAAGACTCCTTTCGATACTCCTGCATCCATCCATAGGCGTACCCCAGGAAAACCCGTTGCAGGGGCGAATAGCCGCCGATCTTTTCCCCCTTTTTGTATGTCTCCGTTTTTCTGAAGGCATCCAACCCCAGCAGCATTCCCCCCAGATCTGCAATGTTCTCACCCTGCGTGGCGCTGCCATTAATATGCAGCGTATCGACAGGAACGAATTCATTGAATTGCACGATGATCTTTTGAGCACGCTGCCCAAACTGGACAGAATCTTCTTTTTGCCACCAGTTTTTTAAGTTCCCTTCGGCATCATACTGCCTGCCCTGGTCGTCGAAGCCATGGGTC
>PMUF01000078.1 GCA_003167015.1 Chitinophagaceae bacterium
TGGCCGGTTCTTTCGGAAAATTGTCCGGGTTTTCCCCCATCACTTTATACTTGCCGTTATCGCTGGTCAGCTCTACGGCGAAATGTTTGTCGATATTAAAGGTGAGGGGCTGGTCCGCGATATTCTTAAGAGAATCGATGAGGATCTTGGCGGGAATGCACACCTTGCCGGTATCCTTGGCCTCTACTTCCAGGTGTACTTTCATGACAGTTTCCAGGTCGGTCGCGACGACAGTGAGTTTGTTTTTCTCTACCTCGAATAAAAAGTCTTCCAGGATGGGCAATACTGTGTTCGCATTGATCACACCACTAATCTGCTGCAGTTGTTTCAATAATGCCGAGGAGGAAACGATGAACTTCATGGAGTTTGTCTTTGGGGCGAAACTACTGATTTTTGTGTAATAGCCAAGATAATAGCCGCCGGGAAACGGCCGCGGCCGGTAATTGTTAATTTCCTGTGACTAACGGCCGGAGGCCCCGGGCATTTACCCCGGGCCGGCCCTCATTTTGTTCGTAAATTCGCAGCTGTCAGCCCATTATGCTCCAACGTACTTCATTATCGCTCGAACAGGCCCTGCAGAAGGCACGCCATTATTGTGGTTACCAGTTTCGTTGTCACCAGGAGGTAAAGGATAAGCTGTATTCTTTTGGCCTCAGACGGCAGGACGTGGAAGCGGCCCTCGCCACCCTGGTCGAAGAGGATTACCTCAATGAGGAACGTTTTGCCGTCCAGTTCGCCGGCGGTCATTTCCGGCTGAAACAATGGGGAAAAGTGAAGATCCTTTATGAGCTGAAACAGCGCCAGGTCAGCGACTACTGTATCAAAAAGGCGCTGGCGGCCATTGAAGAAGACGATTATCTCAAAACTCTGGAGCGCCTGGCCACCGCAAAATGGGAAACGCTGAAAGGAGAAACGGGCTTCGCCCGCCGCGGCAAATTGCAGGAGTACCTGGTACGGAAGGGATATGAGCAGGATCGCGTCATCGCGGTGATCGGCGAATTGCCGCACAACCGAGCATAGCGAAGGCAACTGAGGAAAGAGCGAGGGACGAAGCTCTGACGAAAGTTGCGGGCGAAGCCCAAGCGAGTTCTTGCCAGTGGCAAGGACGAAGCTCTCCCCCAGTCGGCAGGTCAGATTTTTATCTTACTTTGCGATATGTCCACGCTCACCGTCACCACTATCCAGCCCGATCTTCAATGGGAAGATAAAACCGCCAATCTCAGGCGGCTGGAAGAAAAGATTGACGGTATCGCCGTACCCACCGAACTGGTCATCCTCCCCGAAATGTTCAGCACCGGCTTCAGCATGCGGCCTGAGTTCCTCGCCGAATCCATGGAGGGTCCGACCGTAGCCTGGATGCGGACCATAGCCACCCGGAAAAAGATCATTCTCACGGGTAGCGTTATCATAGAAGAAGAGGGAAAGTATTTTAACCGGCTGATCTGGATGTTGCCCAATGGTCAGTACGGCTATTATGACAAACGGCACCGGTTTGCCTATGCCGGGGAAAATGAACATTATTCAGCCGGCCACAAACGCCTCGTAGCCTCTGTCAAAGGCTGGAGGATCCTGCTGCTGGTCTGCTATGACCTCCGGTTCCCCGTCTGGAGCCGCCAGGCGCCGCAGCCCAGCGTCGCCGCGGCCGGGACCGGCGCAGCTCCGGGAGATGCCCGCGATCTCGAATACGACCTCGTTATCTATGTCGCCAACTGGCCCCAGCGGCGCTCCCTTGCCTGGAAGACCCTCTTGCAGGCCCGCGCCATCGAAAACCAGTCTTACGTAGTTGGCGTCAACCGCGTCGGCAATGACGGTAACAACATTTATCACAGCGGCGACTCGATGATCATCGATCCGCTGGGGGAGATCCTTTATCACGGAGTTGGGAAAGAGGAGGTATTTACGCTTACGCTGGAGAAAGAAAAACTGGACGCGATCCGGGAACGCTTTCCCTTTTGGAAAGATGCCGATCATTTCAATATTGAACCCTAATATGGCAGTCGCACTCATCGCCCGCGAACTCTTTACCGGGCGGGACATTCAAACAGGTAAAGCCGTCCTCATCAGGGACGGGAAAATAGCAGGTATCGTATCGGCGGAGGCCGTCCCGGCCGGCTACCGCGTCCGTCAACTCAACGGCTATATGCTGGCGCCGGCCTTCATGGACCTCCAGATCTACGGCGGCAACGGCAGGGTCTTCTCGGCAGAGATGACCACCGAGTCGCTGGAGGCGGTGTACGAATACTGCCTCCAGGGCGGTTGCACCCAGTTCATGATCACCCTGGCCACCAATTCCATCGAAAAAATGATCCGGGGGATGGAAGTCGCCCGGGAATATCGCAACAACGGCGGAAAAGGCCTGCTGGGCGTCCACCTCGAAGGACCCTATATCAACCCGGCCAAAAAAGGGGCCCATCTCGAAAAATTCATCAAGCGGGCTACCGTCGATGAGATCCGCCTGCTCCTGCAGCATGGCCGGGACATCTTCCGCATGATGACCCTGGCGCCGGAACAATGCGACCGCGAATGTATCGAGCTGCTGATTCAAAATGGAATCGTGGTATCGGCCGGCCATAGCAATGCTACGTATGAAGAGGCCATCGACGGATTTTACCAGGGCATTCCGGCCGCCACACACCTCTTCAATGCCATGTCCCCGCTGCAGGGACGCCAGCCCGGGTTCGTGGGCGCGGTATATGATAATAATGATGTCCGCAGCAGCATCGTCTGCGATGGCGTCCATGTCGACTTTGCCTCGGTCCGGATCAGCAAGAAGATCATGCAGGACCGGCTGTTCTTTATAACGGATGCCGTAGCCGAAGTGCAATATGGCGAGTATGTGCACGTGTTTAAGGGAGACCGGTATACGTTGCCGGATGGCACCCTCTCCGGTTCTGCCCTGACGATGTTACAGGCCGTTCGCAACGGAGTGGAGCACGCCGGGATCCCGCTGCCGGAGGCGCTTCGGATGGCCGCTCTCTATCCGGCCACCCTGCTCGGTCTGCAGGACCGGTGGGGCGTCATCCAACCCGGGGCCTGCGCCGACCTCGTGCTGCTCGACGAACAATTGAATTTATTACAGGTGATGGTAGCCGGAGAAGAATAGAAAATAGGAGGAACCATATAGAGAATTCCTCGCTTCTGCCTATTCGATGAAGAAACGCTGCAGTATCTGCGGGAATGAGAAAAATTCGGGGTTATTTTACATTACCCAATGGAAAACACAACCCTATTCTCTACATCGTACCCCCTCAGCATCCTCATCGCTGACCCCAATCCGGAAGTTCACTACACCACCAAAAAGCTTCTTTGCCAGCTGGGATCCGAGCCTGAATTGGCCGCCAGCCGCCAGGAAGTGCAGAACAAGACGAGCACGAAGGCGTATGACGTCATATTGGTGGATCTCATTATGCTGGAAATGGAAGGAATCCCCGTTGTCACCGGCTTGTACAGAAAGAACAAGCGGCCTCTGATTATCTCCATGACCGGTAATGCAAGACTAAATTTCAAACAGGTCTGCCTGCAGGGAGAGATGGACCACTCCATCACAAGGCCTGTCGACCTCAACGAGCTGTCGCTTCAACTCAAAGCCTACTCCTTACTCACGGGAAACTGCCATGCCCATTATCCGCGGACTTCAACCGGATCAGCTCCTTCGCCTTTGCCGTCTTGAAGTCCTCGCCCTTGCTCAGTGCCTCTACCGACGGCAGCGCCAGCACATCGGGCATCACGCCCCGTCCATTCTTTTCCCGTGTACTGTCAATGACCAGCCGAAATCGCGGTAATCGAAATCGGATACCCGTCACCGGCAGCGTTACATCCGGGATCATCCAGGCCGTATTGCCATAATAGCCGCCGCCGGTTTCCTCCCCGACCAGCGTCACATTGGATTGGCCCTTCAATGCACCGGCGAACAGGCAGGTGGCGGAGAAGGAATTGCCTCCCGTCAGAATATACACCGAGCCGTCGAAATGATCCCTTTTAACCGGGTGATAATAATGGCGTTCGAAATAGCCGAAATGATAGTAGCCGTCCGAATGCCGCCGGCTGGCAAAGAAAGTCAGTGCGTCATAGATGAAGCCATGCTGAATATAACGGTCATACCGGCTGTGCCGCCGAACCGTATAGAGCGAGTCTGCCAATTTGAATTTTTTATCGATCAGGTATCGCGTCAGGAGCGTCGAAATGGCGGCATCGCCCCCGCCATTGGACCGGACATCGATCACCAGGTTCTTCACCATGCTGTCTTTTAAGACCCTGAATGTCTCCCGGAAGAATCCTCTGAGCCCATAACCACGCTCGAAGGTGTTGAGGGTCAGGAAAGCCGAATGACTGCTGCTATCCAACTGCAGATTACGGGTAAACAACAATTCTCTTCTCTTACGGGCCCGCCTGCCGGGATGCCTCATCGGCTGCGACGGCCCCGGTCTCCGCTGCCCCGTTCCCGGCATCAGGACCCGGCCCAGACTTTTTCGCACCGTATCAGCATTCGGATCATATACCGGGATGTGGATTTGCGCCATTTGACCTGCAGTATCCTGGTAGCCTATGTCGAAACCATTCTCATACCCAAACATATCCTTATACCACGAGCTGAAATGAAGCCCCGTACTGAGATATTGATATTTTCCCGTCAGGTTATAACCGTCGCTGACAATATAGGGGAAGAGGGTATCCGTCAGCTGACGTGCCGTTTTGCCGTTGATGGTATAGATCAATGTACCTCTTTTCAGGATGGTATCCTGCCGGTTGAAATTAAAGGCAACAGCCATCGTATCGTTCCAGAATTTCAGGATCAGTGGGAATTGCGGCAGCTTCGCCGTATCGAGATAACGGCTATAGTTCCGGGAGGCGCCGATAGAAGTATGCCCGCACCTAACCCTGGCGATCACATAGCTCAGCACCATTCTGAACTGCGGCTCGGTCATGGAGTCATTCAACGCCGAATAGCCCCTTGCGAAAAAATAATTCATGCTGTCCTGCGGAGTGTACCAATACAGACTGGGATGCCAGTCTTCCAGGATATTGCGGAAGACCTGATAATCTTCACGCAGGACTGATGGAGCATACTTCCGGTCAGGCCGGAACGCGACTTTTTTATTTGTCCCGCAGGAAAATAGGAAAAGGCATAGAATAAGATAACAGGATGACAGGAGTCTGTTCATGCAGAAAATCATTTGGCCGCAAAGGCGTTCCAGCCCTGCGCGGTAATATCGAACGTATTGCCTCCCTTGGTAATGATCTTTTTTCCCTTCTCCGGCTCAGTCATATAACCGATCACACTAATCTGCTCGTTGAGTACCAGCTTATCATAATCAGCCTGGGGGATAGTGAACAGCAGCTCATAATCTTCCCCGCCGCTCAACGCACAGGCCGTCGGGTCCAGCTCGAATTTGTAGGCCGCATTGCGGGTATCTTCCGCTATGGGTATCTTGTCTTCATACAACACGCAACCCAGTTCGCTCTGGCGGCAGATATGAAGGATCTCCGAGCTCAGCCCGTCGCTGATATCCATCATCGCCGTCGGCAGCAGGTCGGACTGCTGGAAAAATTCAATGATATCCTTCCGGGCTTCAGGCTTCAGCAGCCGGCCGATGACATATTTTTCGTTCTCCAGGTCGGCTTTGACTTGCGGGCTTTCCAGGAAGATCTTCTTTTCCCTTTCCAGGATGATCAGCCCGAGATAGGCAGCGCCAAGATCGCCGGTGCAGCATAGCAGATCGCCTTCCTTCGCCGTACTCCGCCGGACAAACCTGTCCGGAGTTACTTCCCCGATGGCAGTGACGGAAATGACAAACCCCTTTTTGGAAGAAGCGGTGTCGCCGCCAACCAGGTCGACGCCATAGGCTTCACAGGCGGCGTAGACGCCTTCATAGAACTCGTCCAGGGCCTCCAGGCTGAAACGATTGCTGATACCCAGGCTCATCGTGATCTGGGTCGGGATGGCATTCATCGCATAGACGTCGCTGAGATTCACAATGACAGCCTTATACCCCAGGTGCTGCAAGGGAGTATACATGAGATCAAAGTGAACTTCTTCGAGTAACAGATCAGTGGTAATCACCGTTTGTTTCCCAAAATGATCGATGACGGCAGCATCATCACCGACGCCAATCAACGTCGAGGCGTTTTTTATCTCGATGTTCGCCGTCAGGTGGTCGATCAACCCGAATTCCCCCAGCGATGATATTTCGGTCCTGTTTTCGCTCATGGTTATGTTATTGGCGGCCGCTTCCTAATGTGGCATGCCGGTTGTTAACTACGGAGATCAGCTCGTCATGGATCTTTCCGTTTGTGGCGATGATATGCGGCTGATAAGGCGAATACGGGCTGCCGGTAAAATCGGACACCCTTCCACCTGCCTCTTCTACCATCAAATAACCGGCCGCACTGTCCCAGGCATTCAACTTGTGCTCATAAAAACCGTCGAAACGGCCTGCGGCCACCCAACACAGGTCAATGGCCGCCGAACCCAGCCGCCGGACCGGCACTCCGGCGCGGATCAGCCGGGAGAAAACCTCCAGCGGACCATTAGGCTGGTCCAGGTAGCTATAGGGGAACCCGGTCACCAGGCAGGAGGTAAGGACAGAAGTCTCCTGGCTGACGGTTATCTTCTTGTCATTCAAGGTAGCGCCATAACCTCTTTGCGCAAAAAAGAATTCCTTGACAAAAGGATTATACACGGCCCCCATGATCATTTGCCCATCCTGCTCCAGCCCGATGCTGACGCAGCACAGCGGCAGGCCATGGGCGAAGTTCACCGTCCCGTCGATCGGGTCGATGATCCATTTATATTTGGAATCCGTGACGATTTCCCCCGTCTCCTCACTCAGCAGGAAATGATCCGGATAATCATTTTTGATGACCTCGAAGATCGCCTTTTCCGAAGCATGGTCTGCCTCCGTGACCAGGTTATTAATGCCTTCCTTATTGGAGATGGTAAATTCCCCCTGAAAAAACCGTTGCATAACGGCGGCCCCCGCTTCTGTCGCTCTGATGAGTGTTGATTTTAGCATGCCGCAAAGATAGGCAGCCGAGGCGTTGTAGTTATTGAAGGGGTTGTTTTATTCCTTCCAGCTTCCGCAGCGCATCGATATATTCATTCAACGCACCGCTGTTCAGGGTGTAGGTATAATTCCTGCCTTCCTTTTCGCCTTCGATCAGCCCGGATTCCACCAGGATCTTAACATGATGAGAGATGGAAGGCTGAGCCAGGTCGATGACTTCCTGCAAGGCCGAGCATTCGCCGCATCCGCCCATACCGGAAAGATAATACAGGATCTTCAGCCTGTTGCTGTCGCCTAATGCTTTGGAAACTTTTTCGATCTGTTTGATAGAAAGACCCATATTCATTCGAATTGACAAATGCAAATATATCAATTTTTTGCCACCTGTCCAAGTTTAATCCAAATGATCGTACTTCGCAAAAGCCACCATGATCCTCTCCGTCATCATAGTGAATTACCGGGTAAAGCATTTTCTGGAGCTCTGCCTGCATTCCGTCCAAAAAGCCCTGCGGGGCATCGATGCGGAGGTCATCGTCGTCGATAATGATTCAGGCGATGACAGCGTGACCTTCCTCCGCCCGCTTTTTCCGGCCGTCACCTTCGTCGTCAATACCGTCAACGTTGGATTCGCCCGGGCGAACAACCAGGCGTTACAGCAGGCCCGGGGCGACTATGTCCTCTTTCTCAACCCTGACACGATCCTGCCGGAAGACATAGCCACCCGCTGTATTTCTTTCCTGCAATCCACCCCCGGTATCGGTGGGCTTTGCCCCAGGATGATTGACGGCAGCGGCCGTTTCCTCAAAGAATCGCGCCGGGGGTTTCCCACGCCCTGGGTGGCGGCCTGTAAATTATTCGGGCTGACGGCCCTTTTCCCGCATTCCCGGCTCTTTGCTACCTATTACCTCGGGCACCTGCCCGCCGGCCGGTCGCATCCCTCACCTGTACTATCCGGCGCCTGTCTCTGGATCAGCCGGGCTGCGCTCACCAGGGTAGGGCCATTTGACAGCGATTACTTTATGTATGCAGAGGACATCGATCTGAGCTATCGGCTGGAACAGGCCGGGTACGTCAACTATTATTTTGCCGATGCCACGATCGTTCACTTCAAAGGCGAGAGCACCCAAAAAGATATCCGCCACATCCGGCAGTTCTATAAAGCCATGAGCCAATTCCGGCGCAAACATTTTAACAGCGGCCTTTCGCGCGTCTTTGCTTCCGGTCTCGAGGCAGCTATCTGGCTAAGGGCCGGACTGGGAGCGATCGGCAGGATCGGACGCCGCGAGCCCCCACCCCCATCTCCCCGCCGCACCTGGCTCACCGGTGACCCCGCCGAGGTAAAACGTCTCCGTGCCCTGCTGCCTGTCACGGGAGAAAGAACGCTGGCGCCGGACGCCCAACACGCCGATGAAATCATTTTTTGCGAAGGAGAGGAGTTTTCTTTTAAGAAATGCATTGCGGAACTGGAAGTAGCAGCGCCATACGCAGAACACCGGCAGATGAAATTCTACGCTACCGGCAGCCAGTCGGTCGTCGGCAGTGTCAGCCGGGACGGAAGGGGTGAAATATGGGTCATATCGTCATCTCCCGCATAAGCTTCGATGGCTGACGCCGGGTAAAAAACCAACCGATCAATAACAGTATCAGCCAGGCGATCACCCAGGCATAGGCATGGGCCTGATCGGTGCCGGGTTTTATCAGCCATCGGTTCAGACCTACGTTCACCCAATGGTCCAGCCAGCCCGGCACAAACAGGAAGATAGGAAAGATGATAAATTTTCCCCGGTACCCGGGCAGCCGCAGAAAGGTTCGGGCGAGAGGAGGGACAGTCAGCATCACCGTGATCAGCAGCCCCAGTAAACTGACGAAATGAGGGTTATTCTGGGCATCATGTGGTTCCAGCCACCGGATGGCGGCCGTCAGGTCCCCTCCGCCGGCAGTGGCCGCCAGCAGGAGATTCAGCGGCAAACAAGCTAACACTATGGTGCAGCCCAGGGATTGTTCGTCCAGCTGATTGTCCTCATTCAGCAGGCTCCAGCCTATCCAAAGGAAGATAAAATTGACCACCGGACCGGCCACCGTAGCCAGTGCCCGCTCACCGGCAGAGGCAAAACAATCCGCACAAAAATCCCACCCGTCGAACACTCGCATTCCCCAGCAGGGACATACCACCCTTGCCACCAGCGTATGCGCCCAGTCATGAATTTCATGTACCAGGAATACCAGGATCAGAAAGGAAAGCAGGTAGAGAGGGGTGAGTTTCAGGTTCATCAAATAAATGTAACAAAAATATCATCCAAAACCTTAATTTCGCCGCATACCAAACTACGGGGTTACTCAATGGCATTGATTGAAATTCAATTACCTAAATCCCTGGCTCAGGCATTGCGGCTGCCCCAGAAATCTCCTGGGCGGCAGCAGTTGAAGGTATTGCGGAAGTTACTCAAAAAAGCAAGGTTTACTGAATTCGGTCAACAGTATCGTTTTGATGAAATTCTCCTAAACCGTAAGAATCCGGGAAAGAAATTTCAGGAGATCGTTCCGACCTTCGACTATAACAGCATTCATGAAGCCTGGTGGTACCAGACACTGGAAGGGAAGGCCGATGTGTGCTGGCCGGGTAAGATCAAATACTATGCACTCTCTTCCGGCACCTCCGAAGCCGGCAGTAAATATCTTCCTATCACCAACGATCTGCTGCGCGGCAACCGGATCGTAATGGTCAGGCAGCTACTCACCTTGCGCACCTATCGCGATATTCCCGTCAAGAGCCTCAGCAAGGGCTGGCTCATGATCGGCGGCACCACCAGCCTTCAGAAAGGCGCCGGCTATTATTCCGGCGATCTCAGCGGCATCACGGCGCGGAAAGTACCGTTCTGGTTCCAGCCTTTCTATAAGCCGGGAAGGAAGATCGCCCGTACCAAAGACTGGACGAAGAAGCTGGAAGAAGTAGTAAAGCTGGCCCCTCAATGGGACATCGGGTTCCTTGTCGGCGTGCCCGGCTGGATACAACTGTGCATGGAAAAGATCATCGAGCGCTACAAGCTGAATAATATTCACGAGATCTGGCCTAACCTTGCCTTCTTCGTTCATGGCGGCGTATCATTCGAACCTTATAGAAAAGGGTTTGAGAAATTGTTGGGCAAGCCGCTGACCTATATCGAGACCTATCTCGCTTCCGAAGGGTTTATCGCTTACCAGGACACCCAGCACGCAAAAGGGATGAGGCTGGTCACCAATCAGCATATTTTTCTCGAATTTGTACCTTTCGATGACAAAAATTTCGACGCCGACGGGAATCTGGTCCCCAACCCGACGGCGTATATGATCGATGAAGTGGAAGAAGGAAAGGATTATGCCTTGCTGCTCAGCACCAGCGCCGGCGCATGGCGATACCTGATCGGGGATACCGTCCGATTCGTGGATAAAGACCGTTGCGAGATCATTATTACCGGCAGGACCAAACATTTCCTCAGCCTGGTAGGCGAACACCTCAGCGTGGACAATATGAACAAAGCCGTACAGCTGGCCAGCGAAGAAATGAACCTTTCCATCCGGGAATTTGCCGTGGCAGGCATTCCCCATGGCTTATTCTTTGCACATCAATGGTGGTTGTCCTGCAATGAACCGGCCGATGAGGAATTGTTGCGCCGGAAGATCGACGAGAAACTTAAACAACTGAATGACGACTATGCGGTCGAACGGGACAGCGCCCTGAAAGACATCTATGTCAAGGTGCTCCCGGAACAAAAGTTTATGGAATTTATGCGCCTTAAAGGAAAGATCGGGGGACAACATAAGTTTCCCCGCGTATTGAAAGGAAAAATGCTGCAGGACTGGCAAAAGTTCCTGGAAACAGGAGGCATTTAAAGATACTGTTATGATGGAGTCCGTTTTGAAAGGATTGGCGCTGGGGTTTGTTCTTGCCTTATCGGTAGGGCCCATTATTTTTACCATCATCAAGCAAAGCCTCGACAACGGGCACAAAGGCGGGTTTAGTTTCGTGGCCGGCGTATGGGTCAGCGATATCCTGCTCGTTGTGCTCAGCAATACCCTGACTGCCCTTGTCGGCGAAATGCTGGAGCATTCGAAAGTCATCGCCTTCGGCGGCGGCGGTTTTCTCATTGCCATGGGCATTTATTTCGTTTTCTTTAAAAAAGTCTCCCTTGGCCGGACCCAGGAAGGAGGCGAGGCCCGCTTTCGAAAAAGGGATATGGCCAGGGTCTTTGCCTCCGGGTTCATCATCAATACCCTTAATCCCGGCGTCATCTTCTTCTGGTTGGGAAATGCTACCGTACTCTCGCTGACCCATACTTTGCAGGAAAGGATCGTCATTTTTTCCGTCTGCCTGCTGGTGAACATGGGCGCCGATGTCGGCAAGGTGATGATGGCCGGGCGGCTGAGAAACAAACTGACCATCCGTACCCTCACGATCGTCAATAAGATCGCCGGCATGATCCTGATCTGTTTCGGAATAGCCTTATTGTGGGACGTGATTATTTTTCACAAGGTTTTGCGGTAAATGTGCCGACCATGAGCCGCCGGAAGCCGCCCCTGATTTGTTAATGTCATTTAACAATCAACATTCACAGAACTTTGTATGTTTGGAACCATATGTTGCACAAGCTTTTCATATTATTTTTATACCTCATTCCATTCTGCAGCCTGGCGCAGAATGATGTACTCGTGCTGCAAAGAAGAGGAATGCATGAGCGTGCTTTTACCGTTGGTGATCCGATGACCTTCAAGACGGTCTATGGACAATGGTTCAGCGGTAACATCGAGGACCTGCGGCATGACACGGTATTTATTGCCGGACAGGCGTTTCATTACAATGAAATTGCCGTCATCCAGCGGATGAGTACGAATATCAACTACGCCACGCTGGGCGACTACATGATGATCGCCGGCGCCGGATTCACCGCCATCAGCGCTATCAACGGCGCACTCCGGCAGGATCATCCCAACCAGTGGTTTACCACCGGCGGGTATGTGATCGGAGGGGCATTACTGGTGGGCGGATTTCTGTTGGCGGAGTTTACCAGCAAGTACTACAAGCTGGGCGGAAGATTCAAATTGGTGTATCTGCAGATCACCAAGGACAAGCGTTAATGCCTTCTATCAATACCAAAGGACTGATTCCGCGCGCCTGGCGAGTGATCAAGCGTGTGCTGATCGTCCTGTTTTTTCTTCAACTGCTGTATATTCTCCTCCTGAAATGGGTCAATCCCCCTATTACGCTGACCCAGGTGGGCAGCCTGATCGAAGGGGACGGCCTCCATCGGACCTATGTCGGCATGAAGGAGATCTCCCCTTACGCCAAATTAGCCGTCATCAGTACGGAAGATCAGCTCTTTCCCGATCATGACGGGTTCGATTTCAAGAACATCGAAAAGGCGATGAAGCACAATCAAAAAAGCAAATCCCTCCATGGCGCCAGTACGATCAGCCAGCAGGTGGCCAAGAACGTCTTTCTGTGGCAGGGACGCAGCTGGTTCCGCAAAGGCCTTGAAGTCTATTTTACTTTCATGATCGAAATGATCTGGGGAAAGAAACGAATCCTCGAAATGTACCTGAATGTCGCCGAGATGGGGAAGGGGGTCTATGGGATCGAAGCCGCCGCACGGGCGTATTATCATATCCCCGCCAAAGAACTCACCCGGCTGGAAGCCGCCAGGATAGCCGCCTGTCTGCCCAACCCTAAGATCTATACCGTCAAGCCCTTGTCAGAGCATGTAGCTGCCCGCAGTGCCTGGGCATTGGGCCAGATGAGTCATCTGCAGGAAGATCCCGATATCCAGAAATTAGTGCAGTAAGCGTTCTACCGCCTCTATGGCGTTTTGTAATCTTTCGCCGGCCTGCCCGCCGATCTCCACCCACGGAACAGGCTGATTGATGAGGATATCCTTGTAAATATGATACAACCGCTCTCGCGTGGCCAGATCAGGGTATTCCCTTAACTCGTCGTGCACCCACGGCAGATCCGTCCGGCATAATAAATAGCCATCATAATGACGCGCAGCAATCTCTTTCAGGATCCAGGTTTCGCATTGGCCGAAAACATATTCGCTCCATACTTTCATGACGTAAAGATCGGTATCGATGAAGAGCACCCGGTCCGCGCCTGTCGCGTCCTCGCCTTCTGCGGCCGCATCTTCCAGCGCCAACTGCCCCTGCGCTATCGTCGTAAGATCTTCATAGTTATAATCCTTCCCCTTGTGCGTCAGCATATACTCCCGCGCATACTCCCGCACCCACTCCGTATGATAATGGGCCGCCAATCCTTCGCACAGCGTGGATTTGCCTGTCGACTCCGGTCCGATGATGACGATTTTCCTACACGCCATAAGCGACGCTTTTGATCTTTTTGTTCCATTCCAGCAGCCCGGCTATCGCCAGGATCAACAGGATCACATAATACACGCTGGTAAAAACATAGTGCTTGACGAAATACAGGGGAATACTCGCAACATTCGTCGCGATCCACCAATACCAGCTTTCCAGTTTCTTTTTCGTCATCAACCACATGCCGGTATAGGCCGTGGCAGAGGCAAAAGCGTCTGCCCAGGGAATGGCCATCGGCGCAAAACCGCGTTTCAGGTAAGTCAGCGAAAAGAACATGAGGACATAACCGGCGCCGAAGAAGGCGGATTGCTGCAGGAGTTCTTTTCCGGAAGACCTGGTAATATGGAGAATGACCCGGTGATGCTCGTCTTTCTTCGCCCACAGGATCCAGCCGTATATACTAAGAACGGTATAATAAAGATTGACGCTGGCTTCGCCGAACAGCGACGAATGAAAGCTCAGCCAGACATAAGCCACCGTATTGATCAGGCCCGTGGGATAAACGAGGATATCTTCTTTTCGGCTATACCAGACGCTGACGATGCCCGACAGTACGGCGATAAACTCCAGCCAGCCGGTATTTTTTAAATCCAGGAGAAATTGACGGAAGAGCTCTTGCAGCGTCCCCATAGACCTTACTCTGCTTCCGCCACCACTTCTTTTACTTCGGGGATCATTCGTTTCATCATGCCTTCTATCCCCGCTTTGAGGGTGATCATGGAAGAAGGACAGCCCGAGCAACTACCTTGCAGCATGAGGTTGACGGTACCTTCATTATAGCTTTTGAACTGGATCGCGCCTCCGTCCATTTCAACGGCCGGTTTGACGTAATTCTCCAGCAGCTCCTTGATCCTTTTGACGACATCGTCATCATCGGCGTCGATGCTGTTGCCTTCGGATTTGACGAGGACAATGTCTTCTTCATTGATGACCGGCTTGTTTTCTTCCAGGTATTCTTTCAGGAACTGCCGGATGGAAGGGATGACATCGTCCCAATCCGTATCGGGGGTCTTGGTGAGCGTAACGAAATTGCTGGCGATAAAAACGGCCTTGATAAAAGGAAAGCCAAACAGCTCGATGGCCAGCGGCGAGGGCTTAGCAGTTTCCGTATCGGGAAAGTCGATGCTTTTGCCGGGATACAACAATTTATTGGCCACGAATTTCATCGTTTCCGGATTGGGAGTCATTTCAGTGTAGATGCTGATGACCGGATTTCCTGTTCTGATCATAAAGAAGCCGTTTGTGCCCGGGATGGGCGTTTAATGCTGTAAAGGTAACGAATCCCCGGCAGCTTGTTTTTCTAAATCGGGAAAATCCCCTGTATTCCTGCCCTGCCCGATCACAGCGCTGTCGCTTCTAGTATCGGACGTTCCCTCGAACGTCCTCTCAGCCGCGAAAGCCGGTAGTTGACGACATGCGCCGAGATAATCAGCACCACCGCAAACGGCAGGAAATACAGCTCATAGCTGCCCCATATTTCTTTGGCAATCAACAGTATCATCCCGCCTGCGAACAGCAGCCAGGGCGTCAGCCGCTGGTGATGCCGCGTAAAACCATGCCAGAGGGCCCACGAACCAATGGCGAAGGCCAGCCCGATCATCCCATATTCGAACAGGGGATTCCGGAGAAAGCTCAACCCCAGCAGAGGCAGAAAACTGACGGCCAACGGCAGGACGGCGCAATGTATAGCACACAGGATGGAAGTAAAAATACCCAGCCCATCCCAGTTGATATGACGATGTAGACGCATAGCCGGCAAAAGTACAACAAATGCAACAAAGTTGCAAAAAGAACAATTACGCGAGACAACCCTAACTTTACAGGATCATGAACAAAAAAATAGGTCTCCTGGCCGGCTTTTTCGTATTGCTCATCATCGGCTTTTATTTTGCCCTGACCCGGTTTGTGCCGGGATTCGGGACGCCGATGCTGCCGGTCCTCAGCTATGTGCCTCCCTTTTCCTTCGACAACCAGCAAGGCCGGCGTGTCACGGACAAGGATGTGGCCGGTAAGGTCTATGTGGCGGAATATTTCTTCAC
This sequence comes from Chitinophagaceae bacterium, assembly GCA_003167015.1. Lineage (GTDB taxonomy): Bacteria > Bacteroidota > Bacteroidia > Chitinophagales > Chitinophagaceae > Puia. The sequence goes on from PMUF01000078.1 coordinate 15,389, forward strand.
GACCTGCAAAGGCATTTGTCCGAGAATGAATATCAATATGAAACGGCTGTCCGATGATTTGGCGGGTGAGACGGATTTTCGCATCCTCTCCTATACGGTGGACCCGGAGACGGACAGCGTAGGACGCATGAAACATTACGCGGATTCCCTTGGCGCGGACCCTCAACGGTGGTGGTTTTTGACCGGCAGAAAAGACAGCCTCTATCACCTGGCCAGGAATGGCTATCTGCTGGATGATCCGAAGAATAATGCGCTCAATATAAACGAACAGTTCCTGCACACTCAATTTGTGGCCCTCGTAGACAAGGGAGGACGTGTCAGGAAAATCTATGACGGGCTGAAGCAGGATGAGCTGGACGAACTGGAGAAGGATGTTTCGGCACTGCTGAAGGAAAAGGCCGCTGCGCCACGAATAGCTAATAGTCTGTTTACGAATAATCCGGGTTGATATGATAGATAGTAAAGTGACAGAGCTACTGAAGAAAACTCAGCTGAGCGTGACCGATGGTCGCCGCAGGATACTCGAACTATTCCTGCAACATGAAGGCGCGCTTTCGCACGGCGATATTGAAAAGAAGGCAGGCGAGAAATTCGATCGCGTGACGGTTTACCGCACTCTGCAAGCATTCCTTGAAAAAGGGTTGATACACAGTATACCGTCTTCGGATAATTCTATACGTTATGCGTTGTGTAAGGAGGAGTGCTCCGAGGGTCACCACCGGGATGATCATGTTCATTTTATTTGTAACCAATGCGGCAACGCGACGTGCCTGGAAGAGTTGGTCGTTCCTTCGATAAAACTTCCCCGTGGATATACGGCCCAGCAAGTAGAAGTACTTGTCAGCGGCATCTGCAAGAGCTGCAGCAGTCGTTAAAAAAGAAAGCCCCGATGTAGAAACACCGGGACTTTTGGTTAAGGCTCTGATTAGTAGCTTCTTTATCTGAAAGGTGTTTGGCAACACCCGCAAATTTCAAATGACTTGTTGCACAAATATAGCCGGAAAAAAGCATACGAACAAGAGGTGTGNNCCAACGAAATCCATCAGTTGTTTAATCTGCTCTTTCGCAAAGTTAAACTTCAGTCCGGCCGCATCGTATAATTCCGGCAAAGTCCGCGTCGCTCCAAGGCTTAACGCCTGTATATAATGGCTTAAAGCCTTCTCTTTGTTGCGCTTATACTGCATCCAAAGACCGAGTGCTCCTAACTGGGCAATACCATATTCAATATAATAAAACGGTACTTCGAACAAGTGTAGCTGTTTCTGCCAGCCATACTCCCGATAGGGTCCCAGACCCCGCCAGTCAACAGAATCCGAAGAGAACTCTTGCAAAATTTCTAACCACTTCTCCTTCCTTTCTTCCAGCGTATGATAAGGATTTTCGTATATCCAATGTTGAAATTTGTCAATAGTAGCTATCCAGGGGAATATAGTAATCACTCTTTCGAGCTGATGCTCGCGTGCTCTTGCTAAATCGTTTTTATCTGAAAAGAATAAGTCCCAATGATCCATGCTAAACAATTCCATGGACATGCTTGCCACTTCAGCGATCTCCATGGGATACTCCTTGAAGGCGCTCAGTCGCAGCGGGTGTGTCAGGAAAGAGTGTATCGCATGGCCGCCTTCGTGTACCATCGTCGTCAGGTCGCCCATTTGCCCGCTGGCATTCATAAAAATAAAGGGTGCGCCTGTTTCTGCTAACGGACAATTATAGCCGCCGGGGGCCTTCCCTTTCCGGCTTTCCAGGTCGAATCTACCCATTTTCAGCATGGTCAGGAGGCAATCGCCAAAAAAGGGATTCAGCCGGTTGAAGCAGGCGATCGTTTTCGTCAGCAAATCATCGGCGTTTGTAAAGGGACGGAGCGGTTTGATCCCTGCCGGCTCTGCTTCGACATCCCAGGGCCTCAGTGTATCGAGACCCAGCTTCTTCCGCTTTTTTTCGTTGATCTTATTGACGAGAGGAACTACGTATTCCTTTACCGCGTCATGAAATCGAAAACAGTCTTCTTTTGTATAATCAAAACGGCCCAGGTCTTCGAACTTAAAATCCCGGAAATTACTGAAGCCTGCATTCAGTCCGATCCGGTTGCGGATGTCGATCAGCTTGGAATACAGGTCATTCAGTGAATCTTTGTCCTGACCTCTCCTCTCCTGGATCTTGCGGTAAACCTCTTCCCGCACTGCCCTGTCAGGGCTTTCCAGGAATTTTGCAGCCTGCTGCAATGTGTATTCCTGACCGCTCACTTCCACCGTCATCTTTCCGGAGATCATGCCATACTGCTGGCCCAATACGCTGGCTTCCGCAAACAGCGGAATATTGGACTCCCGGAACAGCTCGATCCGTTTCCGGACCGAACGCAGATAGCTGAAATAGTCTCTGGGGTCTAATTCCTGCGTATGCGGATTTTCGATCAGCCGCTTGTTGAGCCGGTCGGCATAAGGTTGTATCTTAGGTTGTATCTCCAGACAGAAGTAATTGAACGCCTCCTCCAAACTCTTGTTTTCCGTGTCGCACGTCATCTTGATCTGACGCCAGCATATGTCTTCGCTCAACACTGCTTCCAGTTCACTCATGTCCAAAAGCCACTTTTCCAACGCTGCCCTCGTATCCAACGGACGCTCTTCCAGTTCACGGAAATAAGATTCCAGGCTGTTCCAATCCGTCACAACAAACTCCTCAGGCAAAAAATGCCTCACCGGTTTTGTCAATTCTGCTGTAGGTTTCATCATTATTTCTTTTTGGCTGCCTTTTTCGGCTTTTCGGCCGCCGCTTCTTCCGTCTTCTTTGCTTTTTCTGCCTTCACCGGCTTCTCTACTTCGGCTGCTTTTTTCGCCTTGGGCTTTTCTGCTTCCGCCGGCGCTGCCTTTTCTTTGGTCACGGCTTTTTCCGCCTTCACTGCCGCCGCCGGTTTTTCCGTCGTCGTGCCGGCCTTAGCCGTCGCAGCCTTTGCCGGTGCTTCTTCCGTCACCGCTTTCTTTTTCGGGGCCGCCTCTTTTTTCGGAGCTGCCGGCGCTTCTTCCACTTCCGTTTCTTCCAGCGCTTCTTCTTCCGGCTCGGATAACTTGATTTCGATATTGTTTGCCTTCAGCACACTATACCACTTGACCATCTTTTTCAGGTCGCTGCTGTACACTCTGCCGAAATCAAGATCCGGATAGACCTTCGTGAAGTAGGTCTTCAGATCCGCTCCGTCTTTCTCATCCGGTAACTTCTCAGCGCTGGCTTCCATAGCCTTTAAGATGTCCACCAGGTTGACATTGTCACGTACGGTGTAGACTTCAATGCTTTCCAGATGGGAGAAATTATGGATGCGGCTGGATACAAACCGGGTGGTCTTATCATCGAGCGAACGAACGATGGCCCCGTCGGATTTGCTGCTTAGCAACTCGTACAATCCCGGTAATCCTGTAACGGCTATGATCTTGTTATATTCCATATTGATGTGTATTATCGGACCTTCCGTCCGTTTTAGGGATATGCAAGGTAATCTTAATCGGTCATTTGGCCATTGCCTCTCCGATACTTTTTTTCAGCGTAGTATAATCGGTGTAACCACGGCTCAGCAAGTAAAATTTCGTATCGCTCACCTGTAGAAACACTGTCGGAAACCCCGTCACATGCAGCTCTTTGACCAGGGCAAATTCTTCATAGGCTTTTTCCTTGTATACCGGATCATGAAGCTTTTCATAGAAAGCTGCTTCCGGAATGCCGTATTTGACCAGCAGATGACGATAGGCTTCATCATCGCAAAGATCGCGCCCTTCATAATGGAGAGCGTATTGCAGCTCTCCCGCAAACAGCACACACTGCTCAGGATGATAATCCCGGAATACACACATGGCGATGGCCGGCTTCTCCGAGCTGGGATACCAGTCACTCTCGTCAGGATGAAAAATATGCCAGAGCCAATCTTCTCCAAAACGTATGCCAGTCCTCTCTTCCACCGTCTTGTAGGCTTTCTGAATGTATCCCGCCATAGCGGCTATCGGCTGTGGCGTTGCCGGCAGGATCATGCCGCCGGACAGCACTTCGAAAGTCATCGAATGCTGGTATTCTTCGAATATCCGGCTGATGACCGGACTGAATCCATAACACCATCCGCAATAGGCATCGTAGCAATAATATAAAGTAGGTTGCATGGCTGATTACTAAGACAAAGTTGCCGGGAGCAGCAGATACTGCTTACTCCCGGCAACAAATATAACGAGAAGGTTAGTTCTTTTTCTTAATGCCGTCCGCCCCGGCTTCCACCGCCACCACCGCGGCTTCCACCGCCTCCGGATGACCGGGCCGCACTGGCTGTTCTGGCCTGCTGGAAGTTCTGCGTCCTCACCTGGCCGCGATTCGCCATCTGCGCCTGACGGTTAAGGCCTTGCGCTGCAGCGCTGTTGTTCTGCACCGGCCGCGTCTGGTTGCCCGTCGTCCGCTGCTGCCATTGAGTACCGGCCGCATTCCGCTGGTAGACATTTCCTGCGCGATCGGTGAAGACGCTATTGCCTGCCCGTGCCCCCGTACCCACACTCGTTCCGCCAACGCCAGGTCTGCCACCGACAGCGCCACCGGCTCTGCCGCCGTTAATCCCGGGCCTGCCGCCCCCTACGAAATTGTGGTTATCGCGGGTGATGACACCAGGCCTTGCGGCGTAGATATTCGTGTGGTAACTATTGATACCGACATTCCGGTTGCGGGCAAATCCGGGACCATAAAATCCGGTGCCGCGATAGCCGTTCCAGGCATAATTCGGACGATAGGCGCGAGCGCCCCACCAGCCGCCGCCGCCCCAACCGCGCCAGCCGCCACCCCAGCCAAACCCGATGCCGAAATGGAACCAGCCGAAGCCGTAACCATAGCCGACCGTCCAGCCGCAATAGGGGTTATAACCGAAACCGAAACCCCAGGACCAGGGCCGGGGATAATAGTACCCGTTGAACCAGGGATTGTAATAATACCCTGTTCCGTATACGACCGTCGGTCCATAGACATAGGCGTTGAGATAGCCCGGCGTATAACCCATGTACACATAGTCAGGCGTTACATCATATACATACACATATTTCGTGTTATACAGCGGTGACGTCGGCGGAATGGCATCGACCTCTGCCGGCCTTTCCGTAGCCACCGTCCAGGGACCATTAGGTCCGGGCGCCTGGAACCAGACACCGTTGTCCACGCTGTAATACACTCCGTTTTCCTGGATGACCGGCGTGCCGGTATTGGTTGCATACTGCATATCCGTTCCCTGCAGGGGAGCGAATTGCGGATCGCCATCGTAATTGACGGACGTCGAAGCCGTATTGCGGTCTACCTTGGCCGTCTGCGGGATCTGTGCATCCATAATAGCTTCCCTGGCGGCATCTGTTCCTGCCACGCTGGCCAGAACGTTATCCTTAGGCGACCCTTCAGGAATCTTGGCGAAATCGCCAGGCAGAGCATTGGCAGCCACATAGTGCCATCCGCCATTCAACGCATTGGACGTGTACCAACGGCCGGAGATCAGTACAAAGTAATGACCGGTCTGATCCTGGAAAATATCGTTTTGTGAATTGCTGACATAAGAAAGGCTTGTTCCCTGTATCGGGGTAAAGGCCGGTTGCCCGTTGGTCTGTATCAACTCCGCAGGCGAAGTGGACACGACGACATCCGACACCGTATTGTCCTGTGCTGCCGATGCGGAATCGGTATAGCCGGCACCAGAACTGTTGGCATTGTCAACAGCGCTCTGAACCTGCTGCAGCTCGGAAGGAATATTGCCCGCGGGTGAATAGGGACCGGTTGCGGACTGTGCCGTATACCAATGCTTACCACCATAGAGGTAGAACTGGTTGTCATGCGCCTGTACGATCGTGAACGGCGTATTGACGACGACCTGCAGACCCCAATCTTTATTGGCGTCCAGCTTGGGCTGACCGTCAATCATGACCAGCAACGAAGGATGGTCGGCATATATAATACGCGGAGCGTTCGTGCTCAGGTTCTTGGACATTTTGCTTTGTTCGATATCCTGGTCCAGGCTCGCCAGCACTTCATCCAGTGAAAGATCGCCTGCCGTCTGCGGCAGATTCGTCTCGAGGGCGGTCTTCATACTGCTGATGAAGTTTTCGTCAGGGGTGCCGGGGAACTTAACATTGGGCACTTTGGCCGACTGAATAACGACCCTGCGGGCATCCCTGTCGGTTTCTACATTGGCCACTGACCAGAAAGTCCCGAATACGGGATCCTGCTTGCCGGGCTGGAGGACAGAAATAGCCCAGCGGGACTTCATAATGTTATTGGCAAACGACTCCGGCTGCGGCTGATAGATCTTGACTACCGTCCCGTCATCCATCGTGAAGCTCCTCGGCCAGTCCTGCTGCTGCTGCGGGCCGGCCTGTGGGGGCGGACCCTGTGGGGGCGCCTGCTGAGCAAAGGCAGAGCCGGATAAGATGCTAACAGCCAAAAGCATAGATAAAACCGTATGCATGCTTCTCATATATTGTTTTTTTGTTCGTTTACAAGGTTAATAGACAATTTTGGGGCCTTAAAATGGCCCAAAGCCAAAATATAGGGATTTGACTTTTTCCGGAGGCCAAAGTTTGCCCGCATTTTATAAATGAGATGTTAAAATGTGATTAAAGACCTTCCGGCGGATCCGACCCGCATGGCGTCAGTGTGCTTCCAGCCAGTTGATCCCCGACCCTATTTCTGCATCGGCCGGTACCCCCTGCGGCAAGGGCAGCGCTGTCTGCATACAACGCAATATTATGGGTTTAATTATATCCAATTCGTCCTTGTGGGCGTCAAAGACCAATTCATCATGCACCTGCAGCAGCATCTTCGACCGGAACCCCCCACGGCGGAACTCTTCATGCACCCGGATCATGGCCAGCTTGATCATATCGGCAGCCGTCCCCTGGATGG
>PMUF01000280.1 GCA_003167015.1 Chitinophagaceae bacterium
GTACTCTGAATATTCATCTGCCCGCCGTTTTTGGAAAGGAATTCCTTGCAGAGCATCAGGCCAAGGCCCGTGCCCGCCTCGCCCCCTGTCCCCCGCGTCGAATAATAGTTCTCGTCCATCAGCCGCTGCAATCCTTCCTGGCTGATGCCGGTGCCGGTATCCTGCACGGAGATTTCGATGCAGGACCGCAAATCCCTGGCTTCCACACAGATGGAACCTTCTACGGGGGTAAATTTTATGGCGTTGGACAACAGGTTGCGAAGCACGAGATTGATCATGTCCTTGTCGGCATAGACGAAAATGGGGTGTTCGATCGTGCTGCTGATGTAAATATTCTTGGCATCGGCCTGCAGCCTCAGCAGCTGCAGCACTTCCCTGGCAATCCCGGAGACATCCAGCAGCTGCGGCCTTATCGATTCCGCCTGCATCTGGCTCTTGGCCCATTGCAGCATATTCTCCATCAGACCCGTCGTATACGTCAGCTCGTTGACCACTTCAGGCACCAGCATTTTGATCTCTTCCCCCGGCAAATCATAGATCTGCACGTTGCGGAAAAGATTTCGCAGGGCATATAGCGGCGCCTTGAGGTCATGCGCGATGACAGAAAAAAGTTTGTTTTTCAGGGAATTCAGCTCCGTCAGCTGCTGTGTCTGCTCTTCGAGGAGGGCAGACTTGCCGGTGATATCCGCCTTCTGCCGCAGGATCTTCAGGTTGCTGCGGCGCAGCTGCCAGTTCTTGTCCCGCATCTGCTCCTGATAACGCGTATTCTCATTTTTGATCATCAGCAGCCCGTAGAAGATAAAAAAGATGGGAAGGACATGGTTGAAGATATAGAAATAATAATGGGCTTTCTCCAGGTTGTAATCATAATTCTTCCATATCGTGCAGACCAGCAGATAACAGGCCATCGACAAGGTGAAGGAAAAGATGATGTTATAGATCCTCTGCAGGAAGAATACCGACAGGACCCCGTACAGGACGAAAAAAAACTCGATCCCCACATCGATCCTCAAGGCATACACCAGGCTGGTCATGACGGGATAAAGGGTGAAAAAAAAGATCCTTGCCAGTTCGTATTGCTGCCGGGAGTTGGTATACAGAACGATCAGGCTGATCAGTGCAGGAGAGCAGGCCGCGACCCAAACCAGCGCCGGTAAATGTTCATTGTTGAAAAGTCCCGCCACCGGGAGGATGACACCGGTGACCAGGCCGACAAAATTCATGAAATTGAAGATGCCGAGCTTTCTCTTCTCGTAGCTGCCAAGGGAAGCGCTGTACCCGATATTCCAGATGTATCCCCGGAAACGGAAAACAGTTTTTACAGCCGTATTCATGATCAGAGCCTTGGTTTAGTTTTAAGGGTTGCGTCGTGTCGGTCAGATATTACGTGCTACTATGCTACTAAAGGAAACTAATAAACGTACGAAATACACTTTTTGTTGGATGTGAATGTAGTTGATTTTCTTCTGATGCGAAAAATTCCTACATATACGCTTTTTTTATAATCGAATGCATGGCGAGGGACGGCATAAAGGCTTTTTCGGTTATTTTTCAATCCTTTTCGGCGTGTCTATCGGGTAAACGCAGCCGGGATCTCGATTTATTGAACACATGCGGAAGCCCCTCACCGTCCTCACTGGCAGTCTCCCCGGCAGCCCTGGCAGCGGCCTGGCGGCGCTCCCGCCGTTCGTCCTCGGGCAGGTGCAGGGTATCCCGGCAATCAGCGCTGCAACAGCCCTCATACCGGGCCGCGCAGTCGGCGCATTGGATGAACAACAGGTGGCAGCCGTCATTGCGGCAATTGGTGTGGGTATCGGCCGGCCGGCCGCATTGATGACAGTGGGCGATGATCTCCCCGCTGATCCTTTCCCCCATCCGGTCGTCGAACACGAAATTCTTGCCCCTGAACTTATTCTCGAGCCCTTTTTCCTTCACCGTATTGGCATAATGAATGATACCGCCTTCCAGGTGGTAAACGTTGGTAAACCCCTGGTGGAGCAGCCATGCGCTGGCCTTTTCGCAGCGGATACCCCCGGTACAATACATGATGATGGGGCTGTCCTTCTTGTCTTTCAACAGGTTGACGGACAAGGGTAGCTGCTCGCGGAAGGTGTCCGAAGGCACTTCGATGGCATTCTCGAAATGACCGACCTCATACTCATAATGATTGCGCATATCCACAACGACGGTGCCGGGATCTTCCGTCAGCCGGTTGAAAGCGGCGGCGTCGACATACTGCCCTTTTCTTGCCATATTGAAGGCAGGGTCATCGATGCCGTCAGCCACAATCTTCTCCCGGACCTTGATTTTCAACACCCAAAAGGATTTCCCGTCATCATCCACGGCAATATTCAGCCGCAGCCCTTCCAGCCCCGGCACCGCATCCAGCCAGGATTGCAGGGCGCTGAAAGCCGGCGTTGGTACACTGATCTGCGCGTTGATGCCCTCCGCCGCCACATAGATGCGGCCGAATACAGCCAGTTTATTAAGGCCCTGGTAGAGTTCGTCACGGAATGTCCGGGGATCACCGATAGGGACATAACGGTAAAAAGAGAGGGTAGTGCGGGGCTCCGTCTCTTGCATCAAACGTTGCTTCAGCTCCTTTTGGGAGACGCGGTTGTGTAACAAAGCCATACGCCCCAAAGATAGGAAATTTGGCCGGTCACCGCGGCCCCCGGCTCATACCCCCCAGCAGCCCGTCCATCCCAATCCGGATGCCCGTCTGGTTGTAATGCCCGTTCAGCCAGGACCCGACCATGTCGACCCGCAGAATTTTGAAGATATTCTCCAGTCCGCCGAACACCTCCGTATAATTATTCTCGTGATTGACGACGAAGGCATTAGCGCCCCCGACCAGGTTCCAGTTCAGCCGGCGGAAAAGTGGGATCTTATTGGTCAGCAAACCGTTGAAATGGTGTTCGAGGTGCCCCATGGCGTAGAAGGGCGCCGTCGTACTGTTGGCATAGTAGGGCGCCAGCTGAAAGCTATTGAGGTACTCGCTGGCGACGATCGTCTGGTTACCGTTAAAATGCTGGTAATCCTGGAGGTAGACGGAAGTGGCGTCGAGGAATCCTCCGATGCTGAAGCGAAAGCGCAGCAAGCCCTTTAGTTTGAAATTGACATCGTCCCAGACGGAGAACTGCCATTTGTCGAAGTTCGCATTGCTCCCCAGGATGCCATTCCATCCTCTCTCGAACTCCCATTCCATCGTCGGATATTTGGAGCCGATAGAGACCTTCCGCTGGGGAAATTCGATATACTGCTGCCCGGGCTGGTACTGCAAATCGATACTGGTCAGCACGGCCTTATTGTGAACGGGCAGCGAACCCGCCGTACCCACCGGAGGGATCAGGATCGGATAATTGGGTGTAAATGCCCTGTCCCTGATCGATATCAGGGAATAATTAGTGGTATTACCGATGGGCATCCGGTCTTCATAAAGACCGGTCACGTTCAGGCGCAGGCCGTTGTCAAATCTCGTCGTCGAGCTCAGCTGCGTAAAATAATTCTCGTCAATCTTCATGTAGTTCCGCCGGTCGAGTAGCGTATACAACGAATTGAGCCACTCGGAAATGGGATTATCGGGATTGTACTGTGAGACCCGTTTGCCGCCTGACAGGCTCCAGGTCTGCCGCGAAGACGTAGCATCATCCCCATTCCAGGTAAAGTTGCGCCGCCGCCAGACCAACTCGCCCCAGGCAGTGAGACGGGTGTTGTGAAAGCCGTACCGGAGATGAGGGGAGAACGTCAGAACGCCCTTCCCATTCTTCAGTGCACGGCTGAAGGATCCGTTGAGCTTCATATTGATGCCTTCTACAGTATTGTACTCCAGCGTGGGCAGAAGGGCCTCCATCGAATAATGCAGCGGGCGCGGCTGGCGATAATCGGACCGGTCGAAGCCGGTGACAAGCACCTGCCAGGGCGTAACGGGACCCTGGCGGCGCAACAGGGAGTCCCGGTTGTTCCGCGTGCCCATCGAGTCGCGGTTATATTCGTAGATACTGTCCCTGATGGTATAGTTGACTTTTTCGTCCGGCTCCAATGGCAGCGGCCGGATGGAGTCCCAATAGGCCTTCGTCTTCTTATTGCCGGCCGTATCGAACCGGATGAGGACATTGTTGAAAAACTTCTTGTGGAATCTCGGAGCAGGATCATAATCATTATATACATCCAGGAAATTGCCGACGGCATCGAATCCGAAGATATTGAAGGTGAAATAGACGACCTGGTCCTTGACCTGCCAGATATGCCGGCCGGCCGCGGATGCCGGCGAGTCCGTGTCGATAGGCGCATGGATCTGGCGGATCTCCACCGTATCGAGGATCTGCAGCTGAGACGTCTTGAACAGGTAGAGGTCCAGGCTATGGATCCGCCAGTCCCCTTCCACGATCTCGATGGTGCCGGAGAAAAGCGGTTCGAATTTCCGCCGGGGAATGACCTGGATCTTGTTGATCTCCCGCCCCTCCTCGAAGTAAGAACCGAGGAATTTATAGCGATAATAATTCAGCGCGCCGTCCGCGATGGGCGAAACAAAACCCCTCGGATTAAGCTGGTCGGCCAATGCATTGACATTGTTATTATAGAAATTGATGAATACCGGGAAAGAAAAGCCGAAGCCGCCCGAACCGCTCTCCCGGCCGGATAACACTTCCAGCTTCAGTTTATTGGGCCGTTTGAAGGCAACTTTGGTAAGGGACTCCGACAAATAGATAATGCCCTTGCCGGCCGAATCGACGCCCATATC
>PMUF01000122.1 GCA_003167015.1 Chitinophagaceae bacterium
GTGCAGTAGTGCAGTGAATGTATTAGAGGTGATGGGATTGTTCTTATTGGGAGGGTGGAGTGCCGATCGCTTATTGGTAGATATCGTACCCCTATTCGAGACGGTGGAAGACCTGCAGGCGGCGGCGGGTGTAATGGAGGAATTGTATAGCAATACTGTCTACCGAAAGCATGTGCAACAGCGGGGTAATACCCAGACGATCATGCTGGGTTTTTCGGATGGAACGAAGGACGGGGGATATCTGATGGCCAACTGGGGCATCTACAAAGCCAAGGAAGAGCTGACGGCGATCTCGAGGAAATATGGTATTGACGTGGTGTTCTTCGACGGACGGGGCGGTCCTCCGGCGCGTGGTGGCGGAAAGACGCACCGCTTCTATGCTTCGATGGGGAAGAATATTGCCAACAAGCAAATACAGCTGACGATACAAGGTCAGACGGTGAGCAGCAACTTCGGGACTATCGATACGGCGCAGTTCAATATCGAGCAATTGTTGCATGCGGGCATTTCCAATGACCTGTTCTCGTCGAAGGAGGTGACTTTGCAGGCAGGTGAGGAGGCGTTATTGCAGACGCTGGCAGCGGACAGTTATAAGGCCTATTCCGCTTTGAAAGAGCATCCGTATTTCCTGCAATATCTCAACGAGGTGAGCCCGCTGCGGTTCTACAATGAGACGAATATAGCCAGCCGGCCTACACGGCGTAAAAGTTCGGGGCGGCTGGAGTTGAAAGACCTGCGGGCCATTCCTTATGTCGGGGCCTGGAGCCAGCTGAAGCAGAATGTGACGGGTTATTATGGCGTGGGTAAGGCGTTGCAGGAGATGGACAAGCGGGGGAAGTGGGGGGCGGTGAAGCATTTGTACGACAATTCATTGTTTTTCCGGACGTTGTTGGATAACTGTGAGATGGCGATGAAAAAATGTTTTTTTCCATTGACGGAACATTTCTCCCGGCATCCTGTCTATGGGGAGATCTGGACGATGATCTATGATGAGTTCGAGCTGACGCGTAAATATATCCTGAGGTTATCCGGCGAGGCGGAACTGATGGCTGATTACCCGGTGGAGCAGTTGTCCATCCAGATGCGGGAGCGGATTGTGCTGCCGCTGAGTACGATACAGCAGTATGCGCTGACGAAGTTCCAGGCAATAGAGAAGAGCGGCGATAATAAGCCGATGAAGGAGGTGTATGAGCGGTTGATCATGCGGAGTTCCTTCGGGATTATCAATGCGGCGCGGAATTCGGCATAAGGCGCTGGAAGCGCTTTAGCGTTCCGAAGGAACGCAGACATGAGCCGGGACGGGGGGTGACCTTTTGCGTCCTGAAGGGACGCCATCACGAATGTAGAAAACTCTAAAGGCGCCTACGGGATTATTCTTTTGGGGCCGGGATACTTGAAATGCGGGATCATACCAGCAACGTCGCCTTAATAGCCATCGCCACGTCATCCGGTACCTTTTGCTTTGCTGCGTAGTTAGCCCAATTTCCTACCACCTGAACGATTTCTGCGATAATCGGTTCCGGTCTTTTAATGTTCATTTGTTTCGCTACTTCCAGGAAATCCTGGGTGGTAATATTGAGTCGTTTACCATTGACGCTGAGCGACTGCTGGCTTACCCATGGACTTCCGGGGCGATAGGCATGACAAATATCATAGGCAGGCGATAACTTCCAACCGCCTTTTTTGTCCATTAAAAACGCAAAGTTTTTGGTGTGGTCATCACAGTTACGCGCGACTACGTTGAATACCATTTCGTCATTTCGATGCCGCAATCGATGGCCATCTCGTGATAGGCCATTTCCACCCGCCCGAATCCTTTTGAAATGCTTAGCGGGCTGGTACTGCTGCTTGATGGATCATCGGTTACCCCATCAAATTTGATAAGCCAGTGAGTAAAGCCTTTTGGCGCATTTGCCTGGCCGGATCTCACTTCTCCGGTTTCGGCATTGTAAGCGATGAGCGCTTTTGCCCGGGCCCCGCCCGCGGAAGTGCCCACTTTCATGATCTCAAGCAACGCTTTTTTTTCATTGGGTGACAAATTGGTTTGGAAATTCTGTTTCCCCGAAAGTATTTCCTGGGCAATTTCGACCAGACTGTCTATTTCAACTTTTGTTGATCTCCCGTTTGCTTTCGGATCGACAGGTTCAAACTCAAGCGCGCCCATGCCCCGTTTCCCGATAAAACAAAGCATTTCCACCGGATTGAGACTGTCTGTCGGACGGCCATGCTGTGCCAGCCACACATTGACCAGGGTATTTCCGTATTTATCGGGTAAGGCATCGGCGAGCAGTCCGGGAAGCCCTTTAAAGGTCTTGTTTTCCCTGAGGTCTGGAAAAGAGAATATTCTTTGGCCGCTTTCAATCGGCATTTTTATTGGCGCAACATCCCAGTTGTATGTTAGAAAGCCAGGCTCGAATTCAAATTCGCCGAGTTGACTTTCGGCGTCCCAGGCAATTGCACCAACACGCTTTTCCCATAGATTAATATACGCGGTTCTAATCATTACCAGCTGCTTTCATCTTTTGGATTGCTGTTATTTTTCTTGCCTCTTGCCCTTTGCCGTTTTGTTTGTTCCAGTTTGGCTAATTCCAATGGGCTGATTTGTTTTCTCACCTGGAAATGGCTAAAGAAGTAAAGTTGCTCGAGCGTACGCATAACCTCTATTAGAGTAAGAAGAGATCCCCCGCCTCCATTTTCGAGCTGGACTAAGGTAGATCTTGAAATACCGGCTGCAATGGCAACCTGCTGTTGAGTTTTATTTTGTTGCAGCCGGTTTTGTTTTAAGAAATCGCCGATCACTGCCAGTAATGCATTGTCGCTCATACCGTACCAGTAGATGCTTGAATTTTCCATCACTAAAGGCTTAATTTGGTATAATGATTGAAATTTCGTACAAAGCTACTGTTGTTTAATGAGTGAGAAAGCAATCACAACATCTTTTTTTCGGACTTTTTGACTGAAAATTCAGCCAAAATCCCCACTTACCAAGGTGAATCTAGATAATGTTTTATAAATTATTAATAACCAGTTATTTATAGACCTGTTCCGGCCTGGGAAAAGCGATCATTTCTCTTCCGGGCAAGGGCTATCCGGGTGGGGCCTCCCGGGCGGTGGCCGAAGGTGGCCGGCGAGGAGCGAACAGGCGATCCGGGAGAAGGCGAGGGCGTATCGGCTCACGAGGACCGAGGCCGGGGCTAACGGCCGGCTGTCAGCATTTCGACTTCAGCACCTGGCGGACGTAGAGCGCATAGAGGTCCGAGGGCATATACGACTGGACGATGCGCCATTCGACGGCATTGCAACGTGACATGATGGTCGAGAAGGAGAATACAAATACATTTTCAATCGCATTTTTTACCAGCCCATTTCCTTTGTCGTAGAGCTTTTCCACGAGGGCCATGCATTGCTGGACCATTTTGAAGTTATGTTCGAGGGCCATCCTTTGCGTATAATCGGTCAGCACCTGGATGGATTTGTAGATGGAGTTCTGCCCGCCGTCGCGGGGGAGGTCGCACTTTATCTGCGGCAGTTTACCTGCGATGAGGGCGGGGACTTCGAGTGGAGTGAACAGATGAGTGAGCATATAAATGATTTGTGCGGGTGATACTGCCAAAGGGATGCCCGATTGTCGCCGGGACTTGATGGTTGGATGGAATGGGCTGAGGGTGAAGGGGTTGGGGGGGTGGTGTGATACCGGGCCGGGGAAAAGAGGTAGCGATGGGCATACCGGAATGGGAGTAATTTTTCAAAACAGGAGGGTCTGATGGAAATGTCGGGGGTGATTGTAATTGATAATCAATTGGTTATGTTTTTGTATGATTTCGGAATGGCTTTTGGCTTATAGGGGACGTATCAAATACAACAACAATCATGGAAGAAGAACCTGAGGGTCATCCTATCCACATTCGAATAGCTGAACCCGCCGATGTAAAGTATGTATACCCTATTTTAAAAGAGATGGAAGCTTCCGCCAAAGCCCGGGGAACGGGTATTGCCAGGCGTACACCTCAGTCTTTGTGTCAAAAGATCTACGAAGGCAAGGCCGTTATTGCGTTGGCTGATAACGGTGACTGGGCCGGATTTTCCTATATCGAGTCATGGGGCAACGGGGAATTCGTGTCGAACAGCGGGTTGATTGTCAACCCTGCCTACCGTCACGGAGGCGTGGCGAGGGCCATCAAAGAGAAGATATTCGATTTAAGCCGGCAGAAATATCCCCGGGCTCAGATCTTCAGTATTACGACGGGCGCTGCGGTGATGAAGCTGAACAACGAGTTTGGTTTCCGGCCGGTGACGTATGCGGAGATCACGCAGGATGCGACATTCTGGGATCAGTGCAAGCATTGTGTGAACCATGCGGTGCTGGAATCGCAGGGCAGGCAGCGTTGTCTGTGTACGGCGATGTTGTTTAGCCCGGAGGGGGTTGTCGGGCAGCCTGTGATGGCGTAGATAAGTAAATTGTGGTTTTATATAATGCGACTGGCGTTGGCCGGTCGCTTTTTTTTGGGTGGTTGTTTACCGAATTGGCAAATTCTTTTTCAAAACGGGGTGGCTACTGCGGGAGCCTGGAACAGCCTACCGGGGCGATAAAGTTGTGAAACCCTTAACAGTCCTGGGTTTTGAGTGTGGGTGGCCAGGTGGGAGAGGCTCTGGTATGTATTTGGACAATAAGGGGCATAAACTGTTTAGTTATGCTTAAGAAGATTGTAGTTTGTATTTGTACGTGTCTGGTTTTAATGAAAGGCTATAGTCAGGATTCGACAGCTATAAAAGATTCCACAGTTGTAAGGCCTGCGCCGTCCAAAGGTTCTTTCGCGGCGAAAGAGCCGGCGAGTGAGCCCTTTGCCTTCGGGGATTTTTCCTGGCTGAACGGCACGACCAGGAAGACTACCCCTCCTTTGATAGACAATAAGTATTTCACGAGTGATGTTACGCTGGACCTATACGCCACACATTCTTACAATAATCCGATCGACAATACGGTAGTAGGATCGACGGCGCTGGCGAGGGATAATGAACTTCAACTTTCCTTCCTGGGTTTTGGCGGTGATTTTCATGTGGACAATGTCCGGGGCAGGGTCATGATGCAATTCGGTACGCGGTCGACGGTCGTACCGCGCAATGACGGCAGCTCCTATAAGGGGCAATATGACTTGCAGACTATCTATCGGTACATCAGTGAGGCGTATGCCGGTTATCACTGGGACGTGTGGCATGGGATCAACCTGGATGCAGGGATTTTCATGTCTTATATCGGTCTGTTCTCTTATAACAACTTCGAGAACTGGGGTTATCAGCCTTCCTATACTTCGGACAATACGCCCTGGTTCTTCAATGGGCTGAGGTTGCAGATGTTCCCAACGGATAAGTTGAAGGTCGAGTTGTGGCTGATCAACGGCTGGCAGAGCTATGGCATGTTCAATAATTCGCCAGGCGTTGGATATTCCATCTATTACCGGCCGAAAGAAAGAGTCGATTATGTTTTCAACTTCTATTACGGGAAGGATGATGAAGGGGCTCCCGGCAGGTATCGGGTCCATAGCGATAACAGCTATGAGTACAGGTATCTGAACCGGAAGCGTGGGTTTGTAACGAAGGCCGCTTTCTCGGTGACGGGTGATTTCGGGTTCGAGAATGGAGATGGGGTCACTCCTTTTGGTAAAGGGACGAAAGGTCAGGCCAATTATGTGCCCGCGCAGAATTTCATCAGCGGCATGGTATACAACCGGCTGTGGTTCGGTGAAAAGCAGAAATTCGCCTGGACCATTGGCGGCGGCTATATGCACAACCCGGGACAATACCTGGTGCTGGCTCCCACAGGCTATGCCGACACTTTGTTTCAACGGCAGACAGGACCGGGATCGACCTTCGACGCATGGGATGCATCTACCGATCTGGACTATATGCCCAGTCAGAACCTGACGTTTAAATTCGAGTATGTACACCGCGTGGTGAACAGTATCGACGGTGCTCCCGGTACAGCCAACCTGAAGGGTTATTTCGCCGGACCTGGCGGGGTGACATCACCGACGGGCTATACCAATACAGGCGGTTATACGTATACGAGTAACGGGGCCAGTATTGCACCGCCGTTAAGCAGTTGGGGAGGCTGGATGCCTGACCTGGCCAAATCAGAGTCAAGAATTGTCTTTGCCGTCCTGGTGAGATTTTAGGTGTGTGATGGCTGCGGGCCGTGAGGGGCGATGACGGTTGCAAAAGTGAAAATATATTTTCATGATAGCTGGAAATATTCTTATAGTAGACGATGAAGCCAAATTGCGGAGTCTTTTAAAAAGGATTATTTCGTATGAGGGTTATGTTGTCTATGAAGCTCCGGATCTTAAGATGGCAGGGAAGGTATTAGCGGCAGAGGAGATCGATGTCGTGGTCTGTGACGTGAAGCTGCCGGACGGCAGCGGGCTGGACATGACACGGACCATTAAGTCCTGTCATCCGGCCGTGGAGATCCTGCTGTTGACGGCACATGCGCAGATAGCGGATGGGGTCGAGGCGATGAGATCCGGAGCTTTTGATTATATCAGCAAGGGGGCTGACAATGACAAATTGCTGCCGTTGATTGCCAGGGCAATGGAAAAGTCCCTGCTGCAGCGGAAGGTCGGGAAGCTGCAGGAACAGGTAGCGCATGCATACAGCTGGGAGCAGATCATTGGCCAGTCTTCGGTGCTGCAACGTACACTGGCGCTGGCGAGGAAGGTGACGGCTGCCGATACGACGGTGCTGCTGCTGGGAGAGACGGGCACGGGCAAGGAATTATTTGCGAGGGCGATCCATGCGGGAAGTATGCGGGCTTCGCAGCCCTTTATGGCGCTGAACTGCAGCGCGCTGAGCAAGGACCTGCTGGAAAGTGAATTGTTCGGTCATAAGGCAGGGGCTTTTACGGGTGCGATGAAAGACAAGCGGGGATTGATCGAAGAGGCCGGCGGGGGTACGTTGTTCCTGGATGAGATCGGCGAGATGCCAGTCGCGTTGCAGGCCAAGCTGTTGCGGGTGCTGGAGACCAGGCAGTTCTATAAGGTAGGCAGCACGTCGCCGACGGATGCGGATGTGAGGATCATTTCGGCGACTAACCGACATCTACAGTCGGAAGTGGAAGAGGGGAAATTCCGGGAAGATCTTTTCTACCGGCTGAATGTTTTTACGATCGAGATTCCGCCGCTGCGGGAGCGGAAGAAGGATATCCCGACGCTGGCGGCTCATTTTGTGAAAATGTTTGCAGCGAAGATGAATAAGAGCCGGCCGGTGATGAACAGGGAGTTTGTGCAGTTGCTGGAGCGCCAGCCCTGGAAGGGAAATATCCGCGAGCTGAGGAATGTGATCGAGCGGGCAGTGATCCTGACAGACGGGCCGGAGCTGGGTACGGAGAGCCTGCCGTTGGAATTCCGTCAGGATGCGCCGGTGGGGCTGCCGATGTCGGCATTCGATCTGGCGAGCGTGGAGAAGCTGCATATACAACGGGTGTTGAATTATACGAAGGGAAATAAGGTGGAGACGGCGAAGCTGCTGAATATCGGGTTGACGACGGTGTACAGGAAGATGGAAGAGTATGGGTTGGGGTAAGATGAAGTGCGATCCCGCTATCAGAAAGAATATACGGCAGCCAGCAGGAAGTTGGCGGCGGTGTGGACGGGTGAGCCGTCATGGTCAAAGAAGATGGGGGTACTGGCGTTGTCTACGCGGAATTCGGGGATAAAAATAAAGCCGTCGATCTTGATGTTGCCCGAAAGGGTAGTAGCGAAGATAGTTGCGGGGCTGGGGAGCCGCTGGGCGTCGGGGTCGTCGAAATATTCCGTTCGCAAGGTAAAGCCGAGCCATTTTTTAGGATCGAGGTTGAGATAGAGGGCTGAGCCCCACCAGGTGCGGGACGTGGCATATTTTTC
Source organism: Chitinophagaceae bacterium (assembly GCA_003167015.1). GTDB lineage: Bacteria > Bacteroidota > Bacteroidia > Chitinophagales > Chitinophagaceae > Puia. The sequence continues at coordinate 7,899 of PMUF01000122.1, forward strand.
AACGGCCAGGCTGGACATGCTGGTAGAGCCGTTGAATCCCAGGCTGAAGAGTGTATTGAACTTATCTGTAAGGGTGATATCGACCTGGTGGGTCTTGTTATTCTGCACGTCGCGTCCGCCCACATAATTCAGACAGACCTTGACGTTATCATTAGCTGCATAGCTGTACTGGGCGATGACTTCCTTATTATCATAACTGCCGGGTGGGATACTCCTGTAGTCGCAGGGATTGGCGATGCCGATCATGAACCCGTTTTTACCAAAGCTGAGGTCTGCGCGGACGCCGGTATGGGAGAAGGGGCTGCTGCTGAAGATATAGGACATGCTATAATTACGGTTGCCCGAGGCGTCCACGACTTCGTAGCCGAGATGGGTCTCCCAGGTGCCGCCGGTGAACTTTAGCCAGCCGGTGGGGGAATAGCTGATATAGAGTTGTTTGATGGCCTGGGCGATGCCCTGGTCGTTGTAGGCGTACTCCTGCTCTCTGGGGCCGAGACCGAGGTCGGCCACCATGTCGATTCGGGAGGTTTTGTGTTCGAGCCTGATACCGGCCATGCCGATGCTGAATTGGTTGTTGGAACGGGTGAAGCTGGTCAATTCGTTTTTATCGGTTCGGGCGAGATCATAGCGGTAGTATATATCGGCGGAGCCGGAGATGATGTTGGTGTCCAGGACAGGTGAGGCCGGGGAGGTGAAGGGGATGAGAAAGGTGGTGAGGAGGGTGATCAGCAGGAGATGTGCTGGCATGGAGTGCGTTTTGGTTAAAATTGGCTGATTAGATATATGTCATGCTAATTTAACTATTATGTGGGTGTTTATGCTGTGAAGTATTACATTCGATTATTTTTAATGTGACAAAAAGAACAATGTTAACTGCATTTAAATTAATGATTAATACCATTTTATGAATGGTATATGTTATTTTTCATATCTGAAAAAATTGAATCTGTTCAAAAAGGGGCGCCTATTTTGATTTTTTATTCAGTGTGGGGGATGAGGGGGGAAAGAAAAAGCCGGCTCTGGGGGAGCCGGCTGGTATAAAGAGGATGGGGTGATCAGAGGGCGATAAGGCTCTGGTCGCGTCTTTCGAGCAGGGAGGCTGAGGTGCCGATGAGGTATTCGTCGACTTTACGGGCGCATTCACGGCCTTCGCTGATGGCCCAGACGACGAGGGACTGGCCGCGGCGCATATCGCCGGCGGTGAAGACCTTCGCGATATTGGTCTGGTAATTCTTTTCGGAGGCTTTGACGTTGCCTCTGTCATCGAGTTCGACATCGAGTTCTTTCAGCAGGCCCTGGTGCTGGGGATGAACGAAGCCCATGGCCAGGAGGGCGAGCTCGCAGGGGAGATCTTTTTCGCTGCCCGGCACTTCGGTGAACTGCGCTGCCTTTCCCTGGGTGATGGTCCATTCAAGACGCACGGTTTTGAGGGCTTTCAGGTTGCCTTTTTCATCACCGATAAATTCCTTCGTAGCTATGGCCCAATGTCTGTCGGCGCCTTCTTCGTGAGAAGAGGAAGTCTTGAGGACCATAGGATAGGTAGGCCAGGGCATATGTTCGGTGCGGGCATGCGGTGGTTTGGGCATCAATTCGAACTGGGTAACGGACATGGCCTGTTGCCTGTTGGAGGTGCCGACGCAGTCGCTGCCGGTGTCACCGCCGCCGATGACGACGACATTTTTGTTGGTTGCCCAGATATCTCCGACAGGGACGGAGGAGTGAGGCAGGTCATTCGGGGAGGGGTGCGTATCCAGGGCAGGCAGATGGCTGACACGTTTGTTCTGCTGCTTCAGGAAATCCATGGCGAAGTGGA
>PMUF01000379.1 GCA_003167015.1 Chitinophagaceae bacterium
TAGCCCATGCCGAGGAACCAGGTTCCTTTCGACGATCCGCCGGAGAAATTGGCGTTGGCATCGGTCTGCATGGCTGTCCGGTAGATCTGGTTCTGCCAGTTGTTATTGGCATTCAGGTAAGAAGGGATCGTCGGCTCTGTGGCGCTCGCATTGGCATATTCATCGCTCATCAGCGACAGGTACTGGGTGCCGTTGAGAACTGGCAGTTTTTTCAGGATCTGCTGCATGCCGGTATAAGCGGTCACATTGGTCTGGGTCTTTCCTTTGGAGCNNTAGGCATCTTTCAACACACTGATCGACTCGATGTCATTGGGATCGAGGGTATGGGTATCGGTTACGACGACGCCATCGATGACGTACAGCGGCTCGGCGCCGTTGGGTGATGCGATGCCCCTGACACGGACGCTGAAGTCCGTGCCCGGTTGTCCGGAGGGCTGAAATACCTGCACGCCGGGGGCTTTGCCTGCCAGCACTTCTGCGGTCGAGATGACCGGGCGCTGGGCGACGTCGGCAACGCTGACCGTGGAGATGGCCGATGTGATGTCGCCCCTCTTTTGGGTGCCATACCCAATGACGACGACCTCGTTCAGCGATATATTGGTGGCGGTCAGCCGGACATTGATAAGGTTGCGACCACCTACCGCCTCCTCCCTGGAGGCATACCCGATATAGGAGAACACGAGAGTGGCGCTATCTTCCGCGGTGATGGAATATTGTCCTTTGGCATCCGTCGTGGTGCCGGTGGTGCTGCCTTTTACCTGCACGGTCACGCCGGACAGGGGTTCATTATTATTGTCCGCTACCATGCCTGTGACCCGGATAGCCTGGCGCTGCAGTTTCCCGGATATCACCACAATGAGATTATTATCCAGGAATTTGAAAGTCAGATCGGTCCCTTCGAACAGGTTCGCCAGGGCCGCTTTGATGCCGGTATTCTGCCAGTTGACATTGACCTTTGTCTTCATGGAAGGCAGATCATAGTTATAGAGAAAGCGGAATTCTCCTTTCCTTTCAATCTTGTTCAAGACTTTGGCGATCTCGGTTTGCTGAACATTGAGGGTAATGGCCCCCTGTGCATGAATATCCGCCCTCGCCTGCAGGATACCCAGCAAGATAAACAGCATGGAAAGCTTCATAATAACAAACAATTTAAAGAGCAATCGTAACCGACCCCTCTGTATGAGGGGTAGCAAATTTTTCATACTTTTACTATTAAGGATTAACAAATGGGAAACCCGTCCGCCCTCCCAGTTGGATTGGTTTCCGTTATTCTGAACGGGGAATGCGCTAACATTTCCCGTTTTTTATTACGTCATGTGTGAGACTGTACTTATGGTCCCGCCATTCAGCCGGTATTGTTACTTTTTTGCATATAGTTCAATTTCATTCCCATTGATTTTGTAGTTAAAATCCCTGGTCAATTGGAGTTCTCTGAAGGCTTCTTCAACGGTCTCCTTTTCGAAGATCCCGCCGAAATGATAGCTGTTGAGAATGCTGTCGTGGAGGTCGATTTTGACGTTATACCACCGCTCCATCTTATCGGCCAGCTCTCTGAAGCTATCGCCGTCGAATACGAGCCGGTTGTACAACCAGGCGGTCTCCACCTTGTTGCTGTCCGGGATATCCTGCCGGATGCTGTTGATGGCGATATCAGGTGATACGGAAATATGAGCGCCGGGGCCGGACGGGGAATTGCCGGTACGGTTTCGTGTGGCAAAATATTTGCTGAAAACCAGCTTGTCATTGGGTCTGAGAATGATCCTGGGGGTACTGGGATTGTCTTTCCTGCTGACTTCAATGATACCCTGAAGCAAGGTTGCCTCTATCGTCTTATCCTGGGGATAGGATTTGACAGCAAAGGAAGTGCCCAGCACTTTGATATCGATGGAGGAAGCGTGTACGATGAAGGGCAGTTGCGTATTTTTTGCTACGTCGAAATAGGCCTCGCCTTCCAATGTGACCTCCCGGTTATTCGTATTAAAATCGTTGTTGTACTTCAGCCGGCTATTGGAATTCAACCATACCTGGGTGCCGTCCGGCAGAACCATTTTTGTCCGGGTGCCGGCCCTGGCCAGCACTTCTTCGTTATGCACATTATGAACGGGGTGAGTAGCCGGCGAAGAGGGAAGCTGGTTGATTCCCCATACCAGTAATATACAGGCAGCAACGGCGGCGGCTATAAACCATTTTCTCCGGACGGAGTGGCGGATGTGGTCGAATGGCTTCAGGCCTGCGGAGGACTCCATCATTTTGAGGAATCGCTGATCGAGGTCCGGATCTCTGGCAAGGTGAGGGGCGCCGGCGATCGGCGGATTCCTGAAATAAGAGAGGAGGATATCGAACAGATAGAGCCGGTCAGGAGAATGCGCCAACAGATCCTGTAGTTCCTCTTCTTCTTCGGGAGAGGTTTCACGGGAAAGGTGACGCGACATCAAAACCCATATGCGGTTATCTGGAGTCATATAGCAGGCTCTTCTTGTGGGTAAGACACAGAAATGAGGACGATCTACTAAGGGAATGTTAAAAAAGATGTAACCTAAGGCAGGGTATTTGAATAAATTATTGGTTGTTAACTATTTGTGTTTTGATTTTTTAAAGGAAAAATCGAATTCCGATTCGATGGCCATAGTGATCCGCTTGACGGCGATGGCCATCTGGACGTCGATGGTATTGACGGAGATATTGAGGATTTCGGCAATTTCTTTATAGCGTAGTCCGTCTTCACGAACGAGCTTGAAGATCATTTTGCAACGGGGAGGAAGGGCTTCGACGGCTTTACGGATTTTCTCCTGGATCTCGGCGGTAATGAGGATCTGTTCGGGTGTAAGGGAGGATTCGCCCAGCCCGACATGGATATGATCGAAAGGTTCGGTGATGCTGGCCTT
>PMUF01000136.1 GCA_003167015.1 Chitinophagaceae bacterium
AGACGCCCTGGACGTTTGCAACCAGCGGATTGGCGAGGGAGGTGATTGCTCCAACAGGGCTGCCATCGTTACGATGGCCAGAACGGGTGACCTTGATCGTAACGTCATTACCCGAGAAGGGAGTGCCGTATTGATCCATCAGGTACAGACTTTTCGGGCCGCCGTTAAGGGCATTAGTATCGACCACCCAGAGTTTAAAGCTGTCCGGGAAGGAAGAATACAGGTTTGAATTACAGGTAATGAAGGATATCGTTTGCTTGCTGCTCACCAGCAGCTCGTCTCCGGCGGAAAGATAGGTTGAGTCGGGGGCAGGCAAAGTCGCAGGGTTGATCTTACCGTTCTGCACAGTCAGGTGGCTAAGCGTGGCGCCGATATTCCAGTAAGCCGGGCCGGTACCGGGATAGGCCCAATGCGAGGGATAAGAGAACTGGAAGATCGAATCATTGAATTCATTCTGGGTGCGTGTCAGGAGCGGCTCGCCGGTCTCCGCGTCATAAAGCAGGTTCTTGGTAGAGACCTTGCTGCCCCTGTCGAAATGGACTACGCTGTCGAGGATGCCATACCGCTGAATGACCTTGGTCAGTGCGACAGAGCGGAACTGGTTCGTCTCATGCTGGTAGAGATTTAGCAACGTCGGTATGACCACGGGTAAGATCCCGGCTGCGAACATATCTGTATTGAGGTTGATGTTTGCACCCGTGCTATTGGTCGTCTGGTCGCGCATGTCACCCATCAGCTCAGCATCTTTACCGATGGTCGAGTTGGTGGTGATATTGCCATAAGGGTCAATCGTCGTCACGCAGTTATTCAGGTGCTTGAACTGGACCGACTGGTTGTCTACTTTGTAGAAATATTCTGTATAGGATATGGGGTTGACCGAGTCCGTCTGGGAATAGCTGGCCTCCCGGCGCGGCTTGCCATTCATGTCATTCAGCTCCACCTTGAACCCCTGGCTAAGAGTAAGATAGTTCTCGGCATTAATGCGCAGGAAATTCTGGAGTATTGGCTTGTACCGCTTCTTTGTATTGTTGTCCAGTTGCGAATAATCCCAGGAAGTGGGGAAATCATAGGTCGTATAGAAATTAGATTGCGTAAAGCCATTGGCCGAACGGGTACCTGTGATATGGATCGAGCGTACGCCTACCTGGCTGTAACCGATCGATGGTCCCGGATAAAAGGATTCTCCCAGCGGCTCCTCGGTATATTGCATGGAGGCCGGACCCAGGATGGAAGTTTTCTGGACATACTCAATGGGCAAATGGAAGGGATTTTCCTCACCGCCGATAGCTGGCTCCCAGGAGGCCACGCCGCTGCTGATCGTCGTGGTGACACCGTTAACGGATTGGGTAGTTGTATAGTCGTAGGTCTGCCCATATACCGTCTCTTTTTGATTCGTCATGGCATTCCAGTTATCATAGGTCAGTATGCTTTTGACCCGCGAGCCGCCGCCCAATTTTTTGAGGATCGGGCAGTCCAGGCGGGCAAAGGAACGGGTAGTGTCGAACATCATGGCCCAGCCATAGCTTCTCGCCGTATTGGTAAAACCAGCCAGCAACTCCTGGATGTTGGAGATCTGGGACAGCACAATCTTAATTCCGTCCACAATATTCAGGTTATCGTTGACCTCCGATCCCGGGTAGGCTTTATCGGGCAGGTTAAGGCGAAGGAAATTGATCGCAGTCTGCGCAAGCGGGTTGTACGAACCGCTGCCATCGGCTGAACCATTGACACCGGCTACCTTGACCCAGATGATATTGGTTCCGGAGACGCTGCCGTACCAGTTTGTTGCCGTGGTATCGGGGGCGGCATAGCAGGGGATATATTCCGACCCGCTTCCGAAGTCATCCGTCGGCATGGTGACGTACATTCTAAAATACAGTTTGGAAATACCCGCGAGATAACGGGCATACAGGTCGGCATTGGAGGCGGGGATATAGGGAACCCGCATATAGATGTACAGGCCATCATTGCCGCTCAGGAAATTATACAGATGGTTGGTATATCCGCCGCTACTGCCGGTGCCAATACCGATCACATTGCACATCTGGGTGGCCCGCTGGTTCTGCACATAGGCATAGTCATCACTTTCATAGTTGACCTTGATCCGGCCGCCGGAAGGCAGCTGGATGGAATCCAGCGCCCAGGCGCCTGCATTGTATGCCGCAGTGGTGCTGTCCTGCAGGGCATAGGGATATTCCGCATTGGTAATGGGGTTGGACGGCGTCGCCAGCGGATTCTGCGAAGCATCCTTATAAGTGTTCCACTTATCGGAAGAATTGACCTTATAGTTAGGATTGTTAGGATGATAATTGAATACATAAGGATTGATCGCCCCCTTATTATTCCCATTATATTCAAACCAGATCTTTGTCAGTGTCAGCTTACCGGAATCGTTGATGGGTTGATTGATGCCACGGCATAGCTGATAGCTGTAGCAAAAGTGTACCGTCCTTATGGGTGTTGCCAGCGAGCCGTTCTGCAGGTAGTCCGCCTTGGAATAAAGGTCGATCTCCTTCAGGCACATGGCCTTGCCGGTATAGGTCTTATTACCGTTCTCGTCGATGTCCAGCAGGTCGGCCCTCGGTTGGAGGGTGAAGGTTGCGATCATCGTCTTGGATTCGATAGTATGGAGATACCACAGCTCTTTTGTACCATAGATATAATTCCCCTGGTCATCCCGGTTATAGCTGCGGAAGCCTTCATTGTAATTTACGCTGTCAGTGATATAGGGGGCACGCCAGCCGAATGGATTGGCGATGCCGGCGGTCTTGGTATAAGAGAATTTGATGGCGTCGCCCAGATCATCGTCGCTGATACCGTCACCGGTCACATCTACATAATCCGGGGACAGGATGCCGGTCATCAGGAAGGAGTGGGCATAGGCCGGAATTTCTTCCCGACTATAGTAACCGTCTTTCCCCTCGGAATTCTGTGTGGAATTGTCCTGTGCGCTATAGGCAGTCAGCCCGGTCTGAATATTGCCGTTGCCGCTGTTGACGGAAAAAGAAGCTTCTTTCTGGATCAGGTTATAGACGGGGATGCCATAGACATATCGTTTACCGTCCGGGTTGAGGACATCGATCTCGGAGATGTGATTGGGCTTTCGGAAATCATTGACACGATTTTCCTCGGTCAGCGTTGGGTTGACCACGGCGCTGTCTGTGAATACCGGCGGATATAAATATATTTTCGGGATACTGTCATAACTCTGATGGGAGAAAGAACTGTTCAAATTTTGTTTGTCGGGTGTCAGCCAGTTCCATTCGATAAAATCGCCATTCAGGTCCTGAAAATACTCTAACCTGATACTATACATCTTACCAGCCACCAGGTTGACACGGCAAGTATCCCAGGTATTGCCATGGATATGCCAGTCATCAATCTCCAGCGAGTCATTAATCCACAGCCGCATACCATCATCCACCCAAAATCCAAAGGTATAAGGTCCTGATAAAGGCGCCTGTAGCCTTCCCAGCCAGCGCACCGAAAAATGGGTATTCGGAAAGGACTGATCGACATACTCCTTACTAAGATTGCTGGAATACCAGAAAGGCGAGCCGTTCTGCCAGTTAAAAAATACGGTACTATTCAGCACCGTATGAACCGGGGCTCCGGTCAGGTCTTGATTGTTGTAATAATACCCCATGAGACCGGTGCCGGTACCAGGAATACTCGGCAAGGTATCGACCTGGCAATAATGCTGGAACTGATTCAGCGCATAGTTGTTGATCGATTTATCCAGTCCCGATACCGATGCTTCGGCGGCTGTGAGGTAGCTAATGACCTGTGCCCGCTTGTCCCTTGTCGACTTCACCGCGTTCGCAGCCGTAAGGGTATCCAACCCAACCTGTTTTTCGCCGTTATACAGCATCAGGTTATTGGTTGTCGTGATGGAAGAGCCATTCTGGCTGAGGGCTACTGTCGCCACGTTATCGCCGCCGATAGCCTTGTAGAAGTTCGTCGTATTGATGGTCTTCTCGGCGGGGTTACGGAAATAGGCGGCCTCATACAAACCATTGCTGGCTTGAAAATCAATGATATCGCGCAGCGGGTTCTCCGACAGCCAGGGTCCTGACTGCGTAGTAGAGTAGTTGCCATTGAGGTCGACCCCTGCATGCACCATGTCCCCACCGCCGAGATCCAGGCTCAGGGCGCCGGTCGTCGATTTGTTGCTGATCAGGTGGTCCGCTATAAAGCCGATGTCCCCACGGTAGGCCCTGAACATGCCCACATTGCCCTCGCCGGACATTGAAAAGACATCATAGGTGTACTGGGGGATCGCAATATGCGGGACCGGCGGGTTTTCGCGGTACGGCAGTTCCTTTTCGCGGTTAAAATCCGTCAGCGATCCCCAGGCGTCGCCGCGGTTTTGAAAGTTGAGGTAGCCATAGGCCGGTAGCGATAGCGATGTATCTTCCGCAGCGACATATTCCTTGCCATAGTAGCCGCTGAGGTATCCGTTGGGATGTAGTACGGTCGCTTCACCGCCGGGCTTTGCGGTAAAAGTGTAGTTATAGTTGGTCATCGGCACAGAGATCGTCGGGGTATAGGAAGGCCAGGAGAAAGATATCCCGGCCACCGTGTTTGTGGTGCCGGAAAACCAGGTGCTGCCGTCGTTCCGTTTGGACTTCACTTCCTCCCCGGCAGATGCGGTGACATTGAATGAAATATCCCTCAGACCGGTCCGGGAGTTATAGGGTGCTGAGAGATTGAGTCCCAGCTTGGGATCGCCTTTACCGGTCACCTCGTGATAGTCATACTGATAAGAAAGGCTCGGGCTGATCGTGATGCCATTTTGCGAGTTATTGGTAAGGCTTAGTCCGCCGGACAGTATCCCGCTGGATTTGTCTCCCGCGTTGAGCGATGCGTTGAGAGAGGTCTCCAGACCCCAGCCATTGTAGGTTGTATGGAAAATCCCAAGGCTGCCGTCCAGGCCCAGATTGGAAGGCAATCCGACTATTTCGATCGATGCGCCATAATTGACTCCCCAGCTTATATTGGGCTTCAGGGAGGCTACTTTTTTGACGGTATCGTTACCGCCGTTGAAGTCATCCGGAAGGCCACGCATGTCGCGGGTAATACTGCCGGGATTGATATCCCAGCCCAGTCCTACCCAGCTGGCATCTTCATCCATCGATCTGCCGCTATGGTAAGAGATGTTAATGGGATAGCCGCCGACGTCCATCAGGGGAATGTTATAGGAAAAATCTCCGCTGAATAGGTCGACCATATTATTGTTGTTAACGGATTGAAAACCCTGCGTTTCCGGCTGCGTCGGACCACCGATAGCTGGCCGGGCTGTCTTGTCAATACCGGCAATAGCCTGTTGAGGGCTCGCAGTTCCGGTTAAGGGAGCTGCCGGAAGGCGGAAAGAAGGAGAGGTTGAAATGTTGCCGAGCGGACCATTGTTGCGGGCTGGATGAACATTAGAATCGGGATGCATAGACAATAAAGAGACAACAGGATGATCCATTAGACGGCCGGGACGAAATTCCGGGCGGCCTGCCACTGCATGAAAGCGGGGGATATTTCCCGGCACCCGATAACGAAAAATTCCATCTTTCGCGATTGGCGATTTTTCGGGCATATAGTGTGACCAGCGCAGCTGATGCGCAGCAGACAGCAGTTCTGAATAAAACAGAAAGAATAACAGGAAAGCGATCCTTTTTCTATACCGTACTGACAAAGCTAATATCATGATAAAGGGTCTTTTTAGTGGTTATTGTGCTGTTCCTGTAAACTTGACGGACCAGGTTTCATTTCGGCTATTGGTGAACTGGAACAGGTATATCTTCTTATCCGTGTAGCCGGCGGTCTTCGACAGCGGTATTTCCAGCAGGTTAGTCCCGCGGCGCAGTGCAAGCTGTCCCGACTGAATAATAGGATTACCGCGGTCATTGAGACTGGTGATCGTATAACTGACGGTCGTGTCCGCAGGATCGTTCTGATAATTGAACCGCAGGCTCTTGCTGGCCGTTGCGACGGATGGACCGAGGCCGCGCTTGAGATCCAGGTAAGGCGTGAAGTTGGTATGCACTACCGGCTTAGGGGGAACGACCACCTTGAAGGTCCAGATCTCGCTCATAGCGGTCGGCTGGCCGTTATTCATCGCTACGATCCGCCAGGCATATAACTGGCCCGTGTCGAGGGACCTGTAGGAAGAAGGGTAATTCAAATAGGGATTGCGGAGGAGCCCACCGCTATAAACCGGGATATTCTGTTCGATAGCATCTGCCGTAGCCTGTCCCGGCAACACTGCTACCAATACCAGGAAGTAGCTGAGATCGCTGAAAACGCTGACGGGGGCGGGCGGCAGCCAGGTAAATTGCGGATAGGCGGTATAGATACTGCCGTCATCGGCCGGTGTATTCAGCAATGGCGGGCTGAGGGGATCGACTGCTATGAGGATACAGTTCTCGGCCAGATTGACGCCTTTTTCGCCGTTGACAATGCTATAACAGGCCTGGTAGGTGCCGGCCGGCAGCATTCCGTTGGGGTCATGATCGGTGAGGCTGGCTGGACCATTGTAGGTATAATTGATTGCTCCGAGATCTTTGGCCTGGATCTGCCTGGCCCCTTTGTCGAGCAGGAAGGGGGCTGTAATAGCCGTCAGGACAGGCTGGTTGGTCTTCTCATCAGACAATACCAGGCTGATCTCTATCAGCTGGGGGGTCTTGCCGGAATTGACCAGCAGCATATTCCACAGCTGGTTCTTGACAAGCACGCCGACAGGGGGCACCTGGAGCGTCATGACGATCTGCGCCTTTGACAGCAGCACCGGGAGGAGCATCAGACAGAGCAGTAGATTCTTTTTATACATAAGGATTCGATTCAAAATGTTTTAAAATAGGTCAGCCGGCCGGTGTTGTCCGGCACCAATACGTTGTTCATACCGGGAATAAAGCCTTTGTCAGCCGAGAATTGTATTTGTCCGAGGCGATTGAGCCGAAGGGTGGCCTCCGCCGAATAGCCGAACTGATCGATATTGTACACGGTTTGATGATTGTATTTGATGCCCGCGCCCACCGTGAGCCATTTGTTGACCGTATGCTGCGCCTTACCTTCCAGCGTGTAGAGATCATAATTTTCGTTCTCCGAGCCGGTAGCGTTCAGCTGCAGCGTGAATTTGCTGAGGAAGACAGACTGGCTCACCAGCAGGTTACGGGTATTGAAATAGGTGAAGCCGGAATCGGCCGCCTTGTTGTAGAACTGGGTGTACACGACGGTAGTGTTCATCAACAGGTGGTGAAAGCTGTAGGATTGCGTCAGGTTGCCGACCAGGGTATAGAACAAGTTCTCGATATACTGCCCGTCCCCGAGCTTGGTGATCTGGCTGCTGGGGAAATAGCCCAGCGAGATGGTCGGCCAGTTCTTTCTTCGGAAGGTGGCCTGGATGCTCTCGAACACGGTCGTACTACTGTATTCCTCTCCGACCAGTGGATTGCTGAAATCATTGGTGTTGGCGCCCAGCCGAATATCCAGCTGTTTTTTGAACAGCGGCTGGTCCAGGTTTATGGCCCAGGCACTCTGGGCAGACCCGTCGGTGAAGATGCTGAAGGACTGATAATTTTCAGCCATGTGCTTGTAATAGCCGGTGAGACGGGTATCGGTCGCCGGAAAGAAGGCATTGACCTTCATCGACCAGGCTTCGTTGCTATGATCGTTCATCCGGAACAGGTCTGCAGAAGGATTGGCGGATTTCGCCGAGTCACCCGCGTAATAGGGAGATGAAGATTTGGCGATTTCGCCGGTGAAGAGAATATTCTTTGTCAGGTGATAATTGCCTTCCAGTGTCAATCCCATCAGGAAGGAAGCGGGTACCTGCGTGGTGACGGTATCCGAGGTCGTCGCGCTATACAGTTGACGGCGGCCTGAGAAATAGGTCAGGATGACGCTGTTGCCGCCCTTCAGCCCTTCTCCTATCCGGAATACGCTCATGTATTGTCGTGGCTCATCAGGCTGCTGGATAACAAAGTCGCGGAAACGGTAATCGATGGTGCCGGCGGCCACAGCATAATAGAGGCCCGGGTTATATTCTGCCTGGACTCCATTGATGGAGATATTCTTAGCTGACAATTCAGAATAGTTGACCATCGACCGGCCGATGCTGAAGGATTTGACGGCCATCAGTGTTTTATAGCCTTTCGGTAGCGAGGAATCGCTCATGCCCATGGCAGCCGATTTCTCCCGTACAGCGGACGGGTTATCCAGTTTCTGAATGGCTGCGAGGTTCTGGTCGACCTGGGTCTGTGAGAGCTGATGCGTACTTTGGAGCAGCTGTTCCAGGCGGGTAATTTCCTTGCTGATACTATCGGCGTCCCGCCTTCTTTTGGCGTAAATGGAATCCAGCTCGGCTTCGTCTGACTTAGCCTGTGCCAGTTTGGAGGTGGAATCCGCCGACGTGGAATCCTTAGGCGTTTTCTTTTGCAAGGATTGTTCCCGTGCCTCCACCATATGCTGGATCAGCGCCGGATTTTTTCCCCATTGAGTAAGCCCTTTCAATTTAGCCAGGTCATTGTTCAGCACCCGTTGCAGGCTGTCGAGGACTTTCTGCGAGGGCAGGGACCGGAGGTATTCCTGGCGCAGTTCATTGCGGACCTGCTGGTTGAAGCCATTGTTATTGTAAGAGAAATTGAAATCGGAATAGTTATGGAACAGCGGTGAGTTGCTGAAATGGTTGGTCAGGAAAATACGGAAAGGATATTGACCTTTGACCAGGACATCCAGCCAGGTCTGGATGGTATGCTGGTAAATATTGTGTTCATTATACGGCGTATCGATCAGCGAATAGTAATTTAAGTTGTACAGGACATTGCCATGCACCTGCAGGAAGGGGACGTGCGGCGGTGTGGGAGCAGCCGGACGGGGAGCAGCCGGTGGTGTAGCCGGATGAAAGTCGAGGGAGTCGGGAGTATACGGAGCGAAAGTAACCATCTTGCAGGAAGGATGGTCAAGGGTAGGAATGAATTTTTGCGGGTCGGGAGCGGCATTACTGTCCGTGCGGGCCAGGCGAGAAGAAGGTCTAGCCAATGGCAGGCTGTCTTTTTTCCCCGGCTTTTGCTTGCCGGAGTGGACATACTTGTTGGCAGCCAGGGCGGAATCCCTATTCGCTTTCAACTTGCGTTCATTCGAAGAAAGAGCGTTATTGTTGGTCGACAATACAGAGCCTGCTCCCGGTACCTGCGGTGCCGGGGGAGTGGCAGGCGGCTGGATCTGGCCGACGGAGGTGATCCAACCAGTTAAGCATAAGAATAATATGATGAATAAACGGTACAAAGCTTAAAATTTATTTTGTGCTCTTTTCCGATAATTGATTAATCTTTTCTTCCAGCCGCCTGAGTCTTTCCTCCTGGCTTTGAATAGTCGATTGCAGAGTTTCGACCTTTTTCTCCGCAGCCTTCCATTTTTTATAGAGTTCCTGTACGCCGATCAGCGCAATGCCGGAAGGATCGATGGTCGAAATGGTCTTGTCATTCTCCCCCACCTGAAAAATCCGGTAGAAGTCCTGGGCGACGGGGCCGATATGTTGTTCAGACTGTCCCTTGTAATTCCATCGGGTTAGCGGAAGCCGGCTGATCTTTTTCAAGATGGCATCCCCGTCGAGCCGCTGAAAATTTTCCTTTTTGTTCCTGTCGGAAGCATTGGTCCAAGTACCGCCGGTGGAGAGATAGGCTCCGTTACCGTTGGAGGAGTTCGATCCTACCACCAGTGCAGCTCCGGAGACGGGAGCGGCGGCGGAGTTAAAGAACCAATTTGTCGTTAACGAATCGCCAAAGACCATAGAATTGGAAGATCGGACAACGGCTTTATGGCCGAGAGCTGTGGCGTTGGAAATGCTACTAAATGCGACTACATCGGAGGAATCGCCGAGAAGGGTGACCTCGTTTACCCCCCAGCCATGATAGAGTCCCGTATCCGAAATGGCGGTCAAACTTCCGACGAAAACGTTGTCGTTGCCGCCATTGCTAGCACCTGAGCTCTGGCCTAAGAATATATTATTGCTGCCATAGCTGTACCATCCACTTTCGTAACCCAATTCAACATTATAATCACCATGTGTATAACCCCCGGAATAATATCCTGTATAAGTATTTCCACTGCCGGTGGGACCTGCCCCGCTGGACTGTCCCAAAAAAGTGTTTTGTGTTCCGGAACAATATCCACCAGCGACATAACCGACAAACGTGTTACTCCCGCCTTCTGCATCCACCCCTGCCTCGGAACCGACAAATGTATCTCCGGTACCACTGTCATCCATACCTGCTTGATCTCCGATCAATACATTGGCACCTCCTACATTATTCATTCCCGATTTGTAACCCAAGAAAGTGTAACGGTAAGCACCCGTAACGTTATAACCGGCAGAATCTCCCACACAAATGTTGTATGGCTGACCCACATTAGTGCCGAATGATAAGATAGGCTGATCATCAATTTTGTATGCAGCAATCGGTTGGTCTACAACATCATTGATATTCATATTTCCGGAAACATCAAGTGCTTCTACCGGAGCCGCAATGCCAATACCCACTCTTCCTGCGTTGGTGACCCGCATCCTCTGCGTGTTATTTGTATAGAAGTCCAGGTGATTGTAATCGAGCGTCCCTAGTATCCCGGTGGTTGAGAATGAATTTCCACCTTGAACCCATGCATTGGAAGACGTTTTTATCGTGTCGGCCCCAATCAGGTAAACGCCGCCACCTAACGACTGCGCCCCTCGCTGGAAGATGGTCCGTCCGTTACCGGTGTTGAACAAAAAGCCCGGCACATTCTGGGTGTGGTTCATGATAATGAGCTCCGAGGAATCGCAACTGGTCAGCTTGACACTATCAGCAGTAATGGTATAGACATACTGAGCGTACATGCGCTGATGCAAGCAAAGCATTCCCAAAAACAGTAAGCAGGTCTTTGATAAAAGTTTCATGGTCATCTGGTTTCAGGTTGAGCGGTGATCAATTTCCGAAGCGTATCCATTTCCTTTTTGAGTAATTCTATCTCCTGCTTTTGTTCGATCGTATAAAGCGTCAGTTCTTCAATTTTTTTGAGCAGGACCGTCTGGGTGTCGCCAACATCAGTCCCATTTTTCTGAACTTCCGCAGCGGCGGCAACGCCGGGCAGATGGTGTTTTTCCCGGATATAATTTTCTACCTCCGACAGGGGCTGCAGCCGGTAGGCACTATCGAAGACATAATCCGGCCAGTCCGATGGCGAGAGGGTAAGTCGCTGTGCCTTGATGGGGCCGTTGACGGCCAGGGATGAGCGGATGATGTCATTGGCGGCTAGTGAGGATACGCTGCGGAGGTAAAGATTGCCGCTCGCATCGCTGACCAGCACCTGCGTCTGTGTGCTATCCTGAGTAAGTCCGGCAAAGCGGACGGAGCCGGTGGTGTGGAATTGAGCGGTGGGATTCAATGTACCGATACCGAGGTATCCATCGGCCATTGCATTCAATACGGGAATATCTCCGTTGCCCAATACTTTCAGCATGGATGCTGACACAGTAGCGCTTGTGCCTTGGATCTGAACAACGGTTCCGGCAAATGCCTGGGGAGTGGATATATAGTCGCCGAAGATGTGCTGAATCCCGGAGTCAGCGTTAGACTGATAAATAATAGTATTAGTGGAAAATATCCGCGATGAATCACCGTAATTGTTCAGGTAAATATTGTTGGCAAATTTTGAGTCCCCGTTCACGACGTTGAGGCCGTAGCTTGTCACTCCGCCATATCCATTTGTATTGAATATCGGGCTGATCACCATGCCGTTGAGAATCGAACTTGCTGCAGTAGCATTCAGCGTCGGGGTTACCTGCAGGCCATTCGCCGGATTTCCACCCGTCGGTGTGTTGACGGACCCTGTCACGCTCATTGCGCCGTTGAACCAGGAGCTGCCGCTGACCTGTAGCAGGCTGCCATTATCCGTCGTGGTTCCGATCAATACGTCCCCATCGCTTCTCAAGCTCATGATCTCGGCTACGTCGACCGAATCCTGTCTCAGATGAAAGCTCATCCGGGTACTCAAATTACTGGCGTTACTTCCGCCGAGATTCGTTTTATTCATGAATATGCCCCCGCCAATCACCGGACTGGAGAGAAACTGGTCCCCGACAGCGAAGTCAAGTTTTGGGCCGAAGCCAGTGTTGTTATAAGTACCTCCGACTGTCAGACTACCGGGAGATGTTGCGTTGTAGGAACTGTAAAAGGGGCCATTGAAAAACACGGAATAACCGCCGCTATATATGCCGAAGGTGGTTAAACTGGGCCCAAAAGTGATAATAGGGTTAACGACCGGAGTGCTTGTTGAATAGCCGATGCCCAGTACATCCCCATAGTACCCTTCGCCGCCCAGCAGCATCTGGTGATTGTTGGAGCCATTAGTAAAGCGGATAATAGGCGCTTGAACAGGATACGGCGAAATAAAATCGATCGTATTACCCTGCAAATTGATCAGGGGACCGCCGTTGAAATAGGAATTCCCATTTACCTGTAAAGTCTGACCGCCGTCCGTGGTGGTGCCCAGCAAAAGATTACCTGTATTCGTCAGTCGCACTCTTCCGGTGTCATTCGTATACAGATCCAAATGATTATTGTCCAACGTACCCAGGATACCGGTTGTACCGAAAGAATTTCCACCTTGAAGCCATGCATTTGTAGATGTTTTTATCGTGTCGGCTCCAACCAGGTACATACCATTGCCCAATTGCGTCGCGCCACGCTGAAAGATTGTACGTCCGTTGCCGGTGTTGAAAAGGAAGCCGGGCACATTCTGGGTGTGGTTCATGATAATAAGCTCAGAGGAGTCGCAACTGGTGAGCTTGACACTATCCGCTGTAATCGTATAAACATATTTGCTTTGAGCATAACCGCCACAGGCGATTAATAATAATACGATCAGAAATAAGATGGATTTGAAGGGCATAGACATCTTTATTTTCCTGGATTTGTAATTAACTTTTTCAACTCTTCCATTTCCGTTTTCAGCAATTCGATTGTCTCATTCTGTTTATCAATCTCTTTTTTCTGTTGGATGGTGTACAGCGTCAGCTCCTCGATCTTTTTGAGCAGCACCGTCTGGGTCTCTCCAACGTCGGCACCTTTCTCTTTTACCTCCGCTGCCGAGGGGACGCCCGGAAGGTGGTGTTGGCGATGGATATAGTCTTCCGTCTCTGCCAGTGATGGAAGGTGGTAGGCGCTATCGAATACATAGTCTGCCCAGCCCTGTCGGGTGAGGGTCAATCGCTCTGCCGATATAGGGCCATTGACGGCCAGGGACGAGTGGATGACATCGGCAGCCGCCAGGGAAGCGGCGCTCCGATAATAGAGATTGCCGTTGGCATCGCTGACCAGTACCAGGGTCTGGGTACTGTCCTGGGTCAATCCGGCGAATCGGACGGAGCCGGTTGTATGGAGTTGGGCGGTAGGACTGCCGGTGCCGATGCCCACATTCCCGCGCTGCGATGTCCCATCGTATGATAGCACAAGATTGGCCTGGGTGTTGGAATAGGTTTCTTTACCCGGATAGATATACAGATCGATCCCGGTAGTACTCGTCTGCGCGTCAAAATCAGCCGTGTTGATCACTCCCTTTTTAGGACCATCATTCCGGAGATTTCCGAAGGAAAAAACGGTGCTGCTGGGCGACGGAGTATAGCTGGAGATCGTGATAGCAGGATTGGGTGTAGCATTGGGCTGCAGGATGATGTTGGTGGTGTCACCGCCACCCAGCACTACATTCCCGTTAAACAGCGCAAAGCCGCCCGCACCCGAAGTGTACTGCATAGGATACGGGGTATAACAAGTCATATACCTCTGAGACGGATAATCTACAAGGTAAATGCCGCCTACCGCCAATGTCTTTCCATTGCCAATAGTGACATTATCAGAGAAAGTAGAAGTACCATACACTTGCAAAGGGCTGCCATTATCGGTCGTGGAATCACCCACCTGGAAATTTCCCGCCATTGTAAATAAGGCTGTGCAATTTGTTCTGTTGCCTGGAAAGAAACGAATGGCTTTCAATGCGCCACCGCCATATCCGCCATAAAGGTCCAGTCCGTCATATCCTTTCACGGACAGATCACTATAGGCAAAGGTCTCCATCGTCGTGTAATAGCCTGTGGTAAGCTGAAAAGCAGGGCCGAAAGCCGAGTTGTTGGGGCGAAGAGCAAAGACACACTGCGCAGAGTTGGCGCCAAGGGTAACCCATGGAAAGGTGCCGTTGCTGTTGGTAAATGAAAAAAGATTCGGAACAGAATTATTATTCAGGACATCAATATTGAAATTACCGGTACTGTCCAATCTGGCCCGTTTTATCCCATCCGTATAAAAATCCAGGTGGTTGTTATCGAACGTTCCAAGAATGCCTGTCGTTCCGAAAGAGTTGCCACCCTGCATCCAGGCAGACCCCAGGTTGACAGTATCCGCCCCGACGAGATACATGCTGTCATTGAGCCGTTGCGCCCCACGTTTGAAGATAGTCCGGCCATTGCCGGTATTGAACAGGAACCCGGGAACATTTTGGGTATGATTTTCCAGGATCAGCTCGGCAGAGTCACAGTTGGTGATCTTCACACTATCTGCTTTGATCGTGTAGGTATATTTACCTTGTCCGTATCCGACCCGGATAATCGAAACCATTACAACAAGCAGAAAAAACGAATGACGGAGCATGCCTATCTAATTTTGGTATTGATCAATTTTGTCAGCAATTCTATCTTCGCTTCAAGCACTGCTATTTTCGCGTTTTGAATGTCAATTTCCTTTGCCTGTTGCGCGGTGGTCTCCCTTTGTACGTTCAATCTTTTGTCCTGATCGACTGCATAGAGGGTGAGCTCCTCGACCTTTTGGAGCAGAGCAGCCTGGTTATCGCCCACATCGACACCTTTCTCCTTTACTTCAGCTGCCGATGGAATACCGGGAAGATGATGCTGGCGACGGATATAATCTTCCGTTGCTGCCAATGACGGCAGCCTGTAAGAGCTGTCGAATACATAGTCTGCCCAATCTTGCCGGGAAAGCATCAGCCGTTGGGCCGATATGGGGCCGTTGACGGCCAGGGATGAGCGGATGATGTCGTTGGCAGCCAGGGATGAGGCACTACGGAGGTAAAGATTGCCGCTGGGATCGCTGACAATCACGTTGGTCTGGGTACTGTCGGAGGTCAACCCCGCGAAGCGGACGGAGCCGGTGGTATGGAGCTGAGCCGTGGGAGCGGATGTCCCCACTCCAACGTAGCCATTGCCCTTTACATGAAACCTGCTGCCGCCGGTCAGGGTATAAGTGGCATTCGAATCTGACGAGGCGATCGTAGTCGTGGTCATATCGATGTCGGATAGAATGGCCAGGATGGCGACCTTCTGCCCCGCTATTGAAATACTATCGCCGATTTTGAATGTATTGGTGAATTGGGTACCTGCGCCCGATACAGTGGTGCCGGCGGCAGCATTGGATACGGTGCCCGGGCCGGCCGTACCCTGGTCCACTTCGAAGTTCGAGACAGGGGAGGAAGTCTGAATACCGACATTCCCGTCGACCGTATTGCCCAATAGAATATCCCCGTTAGCGCCCCGCGGACCTCCGGCTCCCGGATTGATCATGACATTGCCGCCGCTGTAACCGAGCGGGAGATAACCACCGACACCTGCCACGATATTAATGTTTGTCCCATTTTCGTTCGCATGGTTGGCGGCTGCGCTTCCAAAATTGATCGTTCTGTTCATGTACGCACTAGGCTCAGTAGAAATGATCGATCCGACATTGGAGAAATTGGTGCTGGTGATGTTGACCTTTCCCCCCTGAAGGAAGATAGTACCTGAAGCATCTACGATTTCGATACCCTCATTTGAAGCATTGTTGAATATCCAGGGAGATTCGCCACCGGTCCCCGGGATCTGCAGACTGCGGCTAAGGGAATTCCCCTCGCAGATGTAGGAAGCATATACGCTATTATCAAAATTCAGGCTACCCCTGATCATGCTCATGGCTGAATAAGAGCCAAACCTGCCAGTTCCTTTGACGTCTAATTTATAACTACTGTCCACTGTCGACCCGACCAGTAAGTCACCGGAGGTAGCAAGCCTCACCTGGTCAATGCTGTTGGTATAAAGGTCTAAAGGGTTATTATCCATGGTGCCCAATACGCCTGTCGTCCCGAAGGTATTGCCCCCCTGTGTCCATGCATTAGAGGAGACTTTTACCGTATCAGCGCCGATGAGGTAGGCGCTATCTCCCAATTTCTGAGCGCCGCGTCTGAATACTGTTCGTCCATTGCCGGTGTTGAAAAGGAAGCCCGGCACATTCTGGGTGTGGTTCATGATAATGAGCTCCGAGGAATCGCAACTGGTTAACTTGACGCTATCCGCCGTAATGGTATACACGTACTGCGAGAAAACAGGATAGGCAAATAAGTTCATGGCAATAAGGAATAATAAACTACGCATGACAGTATAGCTTGGATAAGAAAAAAACAGGAGAATAATTTCTGTGGGAGATCAATCGCCCGGATCATCCTCTGGCGGATGGACTACAGGGAAGTGCCCGAGGCCTGTGACGGGCAAGTAAGAGAGGATCGCTGCGGAAAAGCATACGATGTTCAGTTCGGACAAACGGGTGCCTGTCCGGCATAAGGATAAAGTGAGCTTCATAAGTTAAGTTCCTTTTTCGGTTATGGATAATGTTTAGTGACGGGCAGGACTAGATGAAAGCAAACTATAAAAAAAAATCATTCCCGCATAGTGACGAAATTGTCGGCGACAGAAAAAATTTTCCCGAAAGGGGAAAAATCCGGGGAGTGGAAAATTGGATGAGCGTGTTGTTTTTTGCTATAAACGTGCATATTAGGGAAGAATACGTGCACGAGAATTAGTAAACCTACGCGGATATATTAGAAATAAAACTATACAAAAATCGAGTACTTTTACGTGAGATTTATGGGGTTTTCCGAAGGTCAACGATAGCAAAAACTACAGATCGATCAGCGAACTGAGCGGGTAGCGTAGATTCCGGTAATAGCTCATGTCGACCGACACCTTTCCGACAGTGATGGGGCTTTCGATGCGGAGCGCGATGTGATTGGGATCATCGGATACCCAGACGGTCATTTTTTCACCGCCTTCGAACATCGTGCCTTTGACGAGAAGGGGCTTGAATTTGATCGAATGGAACTTACCGTATTTTGTTCTGATCGTCTCTTTTCCAAGGTAACGGATGTAGAGGTGATAGACCTGCCGGTCGAGGAACATATCGAAGGGTATCTTGTCCCCTGCCTTGTGGTGATTGAAATCGATGTTGCGGGCATAGAAGATGGCGCTCAGCACGTCCTGGATACAGTCCGGCACTTTGAAAACACCCTGGCTGGTGATCGCCGTGTTGGCGGCTTTGACGAAAGTGACGTTCTCGTTGGTCTTATACCCGCCCTCGTCGACGGTACGGATGAATTTGTAGGGTTGCAGCGTACCGGTATCGATATACGATTCGTATTTGTCTCTTACTCTGAAGAACTTGTCCTCGAAACTGTAGGTCTTTCCTTCGCCGACCACATGGTACACGTCCTTATTGTTGAATCGATCGAGCGTTGTCGTAAAACTGGCTTCGCCGGCGGCAAAATAAACGCTGGCGACGGCATAATACACCCGGTAAGTCAATACTTCGCCGGCCTGAAAGGCGGTATTGTGAAGTGCCCTGCAAAAGTCTTCGGCGGTCGGAATACTCGTGTCGTGCTGCCGGTTGAGTGAATCGCTGGTCTTCCTTGCGGTCCTATGGCCGTTGTGTGGACTTCCGGCCAGTAATGAAAACGATATACCCGTTAGCAACAAGATACAGACCGTAATAAATGCTCTCATCTGCTTTTAAAGAATTTGATGCTTACAATTAATAAACTTCCCAGCAAAGCCGGTATGACCAGATTGATCAACCAGATGGCAAAGGAGGCAGCAAAGATACCAACAGTATTGGCACTGAATATCTCCAGCACCTGGATGCTCGCCCCCCACCTCAACCCTAATTCCGTCAGGAAAGTAAATGTAGGGATCACAGCCATTGCCAGAAAAACAACACTCATCCCTCCCCAAACCTGGCTAAAATTCAGGAATATCCCGAAAACGGGAAAAACCAGGCTATATTGAATCATAAACACAATATACCGGGCAAAAGATAAGAACAAAATCCTCAATAAGATGTTCGTATCGAAATTTTCTAAAACTTTTATGAAAGCGCCGATCTTCCGGATCCAGGAGAATCGGGACAGGTGGCAGGCGATCCGGGGAAGCCTGAAATAAAGAAAGGCCAATCCTGCGAACAATACCCCGACGCTGACTGCCAGCATGGTAAAGCCCCATTCCAGCGTAGGGCTATGGTGTGTCTGACCATGCAAAAAGGGGTGGATATAATAGAGACCTGCCGCCCCAATGACGAGTGTGATCAGCAATTGGGAGATACTACAGACCATGGTCAGCGATATGGCGGCAATCCGATGGCCTTCTTTGACATATAAAATCCGGCCCAGATATTCTCCCATGCGATTGGGCGTAAAAGAGGCCATGGTTGTCCCCGTGAACACGGCCCTGAATGCATTGGCAAAAGATATGCCCCCCACCGGTCTCAAAGCCAGCTGCCATTTACGCGCCTCTATCCCCCAGTTGACAGGCATTAGCCCGATGACCAGCCAAAGCCTCCACTGGCCGGGGCCGGTGATTGCATGCATGACCTGGTCCAGGGACGTCCGCCAGTCGGGCTGGTGAACGATCTGCCAGCCGATAAACCAGGCCAGTAGCAGGAATATCAGTGGGCCTAACACATAAGATAGAGTAAGCCTGCCGTTGTTTTGCTTGAAGTTGCCTATTATTTTGATATTTTTGTTCAAAGGACGATCAATCGGCTTCAAAAATACTCTTCCTGATGCAAAAGGCGGCTAAAATAATTCTGGGCATCGATCCCGGCACGGTCGTGATGGGCTACGGGCTGGTCCGATCCAACGGCAGCCAGCTGCACCTGGTCGACATGGGCGTATTGAGACTGCCCGCTCATAAGGACGGTCATGAACGGCTGAGGCTGATCCATCAAAAGGTACAGGAGCTCATCGACCGGTTCGGCGCCGGGGACTTTGCCATCGAAGCACCCTTTTTCGGAAAAAATGTGCAAAGTATGCTGAAGCTCGGCAGAGCGCAGGGGGTGGCCATCGCTGCCGCTATGCAGGCCGGCCTGCCCGTGACGGAATACTCCCCGAAAAAAGTCAAACAATCCATTACCGGCAACGGCAATTCTGAAAAAGAACAGGTGTGGAAGATGCTGCAGCACATCCTTCAGCTGGAACAGGAAACCCCTGCCTACGATGCCAGTGACGCCCTGGCGGTAGCCGTCTGTCATCACTTCCACTACCAGACTGCGGAGAAGATCAACGGGGACATCAGCGCCGCAGCCACTAATAAGCAACGGCGTAATAAGCCAGGCAGCTGGGAAGATTTTGTCCGGCTGAATCCCGGCAAAGTACGTGACATGTAAGTTACAACCGACGAACAATCTTTTCCCGCACCGCCTCCAGCTGTGCCGGCGTCAATTGCAGCTTGCCCCGGGTGAAGTTCAGATCATCGGCCCGGTCGATGGGCACGAGGTGCAGATGCGCATGGGGCACTTCCAGCCCAATAACCGACAGGCCGCAGCGGTCACAGGGGAAGGCCCGTTCGATAGCCTTCGCAATGGGTTTGGCAAACAGCAGCATCTTTGCCAGATAAGCATCCGGCACGTCGAAGAATTTATCAACTTCCAGCTTGGGGACGATCAGGGTATGCCCCTCCCGCAGCGGAAAGATATCCAGGAAAGCAAAGAACTGATCGTCCTCTGCGATCGTATATGATGGAATCTGACCGGCAATGATCTTTGAAAAAAGAGTCATAAATTGAATTTTATACTATTACCTGTGCTCAAATATATTTTATCCGGCTGTGTCGCCCTCTATATGGTTTTCCCAGCCGGCGCACAAATGAGCGGACCTGTCAAATATAAGGATGTTGTCTTTTCTGCCATCACTGTCCGGAAGAACTTATCCTACAGCAGCGGGGATTCTGCCGGCAAAAGGAACCGCTCCACGCTTTTCGATCTGTATCAACCTAAAGATGATGGCGACAGCCTTCGACCCCTGATCATCTGGATGCATGGAGGCGGTTTCAAATTCGGTTCCAAGGAAGCCGCAGGGACCCAATTATGGAGCACCACCTTTGCACACCGGGGATATGTTTGCGCCGCCATCAATTACCGGATGGGCAGCAAAGGTCTGCGCTTTCACTTCAATGACCTGGTGAAAGGTTGTTACAATGCCGTGCAGGATGCGCAAACAGCGATCGCCTGGTTCAGGGCAAACGCCGTCCGGTTACGGATCGACACCAACCGGATCGTGCTGGCAGGCAATTCCGCGGGGGGAATGATCGCGCTTCAGGCAGCCTACAGCAGCAACGCCGAAATGCTGCGTCTTATTGGCAATAACGATTCGGGGGTTGTTTCTCATGCCATCGATGCGGGTCATATTGCCGCCGTCGTCAATTTCTGGGGTGGTATCTTCAGCACCGACTGGCTGCAAAATGCCCGGGTGCCGATAGTCTGCGTTCACGGCAAAAAGGACGGGATCGTGCCTTATGATCATAAAGGTTATCCGTTATATGGCAGCTTTGCCATTCATCATACTGCCGATTCCCTGCACATCCCCAATCAATTGAAGACGTACGATGAATATTCACATGAATTGCAAAAACATTTCAATCCCCTTTTTGTCAGCGGGCCTACTAAAAAAAGGTGGTTGGAGGCAGGTCAGTTTGCGGCGGATTTCCTGTACAAAGAGTTATTCGACAATAAGGGGAATGCCAGGGCGGATGAGCGGGATGCTGGCAGCGCCTGCGGCAAGCCTTCGGCGGCCGAAGGGCCGGTTGCTGCGGAGGCGGAGACGAGCCTGCTGCTGATCAATGACGGGCAGGACCTGAGTCGGCTTGGGCTGGCCGGTATCCTGGATGACCTGTATAGCCGGGGAAGCCTGGCCCCGTTATTATGCGCCGGTATCCATGCCGGTGAGGCCAGGAAGATGGAATATGGGACGGCATGCCAGCCGGATTACCAGGGTTGGGGAAAGCTGGCGGACGGGTACAGCAGGTTTGTTATGGAGGAATTGGTGCCGGCCATCCGCCGGAAATATGCAGTCCGGGGTTTTAAGGAAAAGGCCTTTGCGGGATTTTCGCTGGGGGCTTTGAGTGCGATGGACATCGTTTGGCGCCATCCGCAGGAATTCGCCAGGGCCGGGCTCTTCTCCGGCAGCTTCTGGTGGCGGACAAAAGACAAGAGCGATCCGGCCTATGATGAAGAGCGTGACAGGATCATGCATGAGGAAGTGCGTCAGGGGGGGTATTATCCCTGGCTGAAATTTTTCTTCGAATGTGGAACGGAGGATGAGCAGGAAGACCGCAATCACAATGGTATCATCGATTCCATCGATGATACGCGTGATCTGATCAGCGAGCTGGTGCGCAAAGGATATGATGCCGGGCGGGATATCAGGTATCTTGAGATCGAAGGGGGCCGGCATGAGGTGGCCACCTGGGCGCAGGCGATGCCGGAGTTTCTGCTGTGGGGATGGGGAAGACGGGCCACAGGCCCGGCGTCCGAAGGATAACCGAGCGAAGCGAAGGTTACGAACGAGGCAAGGCGAGGGACGAAGCCTTGACGAAGTTCTATAGGCCCCGTTAGACTGCGCCAGCAGTCGCAAGCGGAGAAAGAAACAAAGAGACCCGCTTTAAAGCGGGTCTCTTTTATAGCAGCTAATTGAACTCATTAGTTGAACTCATAGCGGATACCGAACTGGGCTGACCAGCGGGAGCTGGCGCTCGTGCTCGGTGAGAAGTTATTCGTCAACGGAACCTGGTTGGTCGGGTCATAATAAGGGAAGGAGATGAGCGGTGTCTTGCCGTCAGCCATCATCCCTTCGAATTTCAGGAAGTCATCGGTGTTATACTGTTTGTAGACACCCCAGTTCCTGCTGATGAAGTTGCCCACATTGAACATGTCCATGGTGAGCGACAGGGTATGCTTTTGTTTGTGATCGTCGCTGCCGGTATAGAAGAAAATGTCTTCACCGACATGGAGGTCCATCACTTTGAAGAAAGGTTCCACTACTGAGTTCGCCTGAGCGTACTGGCCGCGGTGGTGATACAGGTAGTGATCCTGGGTGATGAAATCATTCAGCTGTGTCCAGATCTGGGCGGCGGTGCGGGGATCGGCGGGTGTACCGGTGGTGACGCCGGTATGGGTGGTGGTGCTATAGGAACCTGCGTCGATCAGGTGGATATCAGCGGAATTCTTGGGGATATAGATCAGGCTGGTGAAATTAGTGCCGTTACCCTGGAGGTCACCGTTATAGACATAGGAGGCGACGCCGGAGGGAGCGGCTTCCCAGGTAGCTCCGATGATCGTGGCGAAATGCTTGCCGTATTCCTTACGCCAGTTGCCGTAGGCGATAACGCGGTGGGGCTGGTACCAATCGGGGTGCGACAGCGTGGGGGTATTGGGATCGGTATTGGCTACCGGGCGGGAATCCCACAGGGAGAGGGCGGTGCTGCCGGTTTCCATGGCTGACTTGGTCTGGTTATAAATATACGATGCTCCGATAGTGAAGTTACGGATGCTCTTCTGGATGCGGAATGTAGCCTGGTACGAATAGCCCTTGTTGGTATTGCCCAGCAGGATAACGCTGCTGAGATTAGGGTTCGTCAGCGAGGCCGTGGGGCTGCCGACATAATAGCCGTTACTGGCGTTATAAGTGGCGGTAGAGGTCAGGGCCGTATTGTACCGGAGGCGCTGGTCACCGCCATTGTTGATGGCAACGCCATTGGTCTCCTTCAGATTCTCATTGGCCATGTAGGTCGCATTGATATCTTTCGAATACGTGAATTCGCCCGTGATGACCCAGTTATCCTCCAGTTTTTTGTCGATGCCGATGCTGGTCCGGAACTTGGTCGGGTATTTGAAGTGTTTCGATACCACGTCGACGCCATAGCCGGTAGGCGTAGAGGTCTGCGAAAGTCCCGCGTTTGTCAGGTAACTGTTCAGACCTGCCTGTCCGGTCGGGTAGAAAGTAGCATTCGTTACCTGTGCGGTGCCGAGCTGCACACCATTGGTAGAGGCCTGGTTCTCGACCCATACGAAGGGCGGAGCGCCTTCGAAGATGCCCGCGCCGCCACGGAGCTGCAAGGACCTGTCACCGAGGACGTCCCAGTTGAAGCCTACGCGGGGAGATACGACGAGGAACCCGCTGGGTGCGCTGCCGGTGCTGTATTGGGCGCCGTTCTTAAAGGTCAGCGCAGCGAAAGCGGGGTTGTCGGTAAATTTATTTTCGTAGCTGGTATAATCGAGGCGAACGCCATAGGTCAGGGTAAAATTCTTGGTCGCTCGCCATTTGTCCTGTGCGAAGAGGCTCAGGTTGGTAGCTCCGGCATAGGCCCAGGGGAAGGCCCCGCCTTTCAGCGTCGAATATTCCTGGTTGTAATGCGTTGCAGTACCTCCGTTCAGGAAGGCATCCACAGAAGAGAACTGGTAGACACCGTTGTAGCCGGGGGCGAAGGCATTCTGGTATTTCTTATAGGTATCCTGGGTTCCGAACTGGAGCTCATGAGCGCCCTTGAAGAGGGTGTAGTAGTCGGTGGCCTGGTACGAATCCATGAACAACTTGTTGTTATAGGTAAACGGTTCGTAACCGAAGGTAGTATAAATATTACCGGCATTCAGGATATCCACCAGCGGGAAATCGGCGGATTCGGAATGAGGCGTACGGAAGTCCCTTTCGCGGGTATAGCCGAGCTGTAGTTTGTTGGACGCCTTGTTGGTAAAGCGCGTGTTCAGCTCGAGCAGATAGACTTTGAGGTCATTGTTGATGCGATAGCCGCTGCCTTCGAAAGGCATGGAATAGGTGCCGGGCTGGCCGCCGCTGGTGAGTCCTGAACCTACTGCACGGCTGGTGCTGGCGAACTCGTCGGCATAGGATTTCAGGTAGTTGTATTTTAATGTCAGCACGTTGGCCGCATTCAGGTTCCAGTCGAGACGGGCGTTGATTTTATAGCTGTTCGTGAGGAAGGAGTAGCCCTGGAAGGCGCCGGGATTATAGCCATATTTCGTCTGGAGAACATTGGCGATCTGGGCCAGCGTATCGGCGTTGGCCTGTGAAACGTTGGGTCCGGGAGGATTGGAGGCCGTCGATGCGGTATAGCCGGTGGCCGGGGCGGTTTGGAGGTCCTCTTCGGCATTGATGAAGAAGAACAGCTTGTCAGGAATAAATGCGCCACCGAAGGATGCGCCGGTAGTGTGGAATTTGAAGGGAGTCCTTGCGACGCCATAATCGTCGGCGCTATAACCCTGGGTACCGGGTCCTTTAATGTATTCGTAGATCGTACCCCGGAACGTGTTAGTTCCCTGACGAGTGACGGAGTTGACCAACGCGCCGACGAAATTGCCTTGCCTGACGTCATAAGGCGCGACCTGCACCTGGATCTGGTCGATGGCATCCAGCGCGATGGGCTGTGCATTGGCCTGACCACCCAGTGTGCTGCTGAGTCCGAAAGAGTTGTTGAAATCCGCTCCGTCCACGGTGATATTATTCATCCCCGTGGTGGCGCCGCCGAAGCTGAGCCCATTGGAAGATGGTTCCAGCCGGGTAAAATCCTGGAGCGAGCGGCTGATGGTGGGCAGCTGGTCGATCTGGGCCCGGCTGATCAATTCCTCGGGGCCGGTATGCGAGTTGTTGAAGATCTTGTTCTGGCGGGTTGCAGATACAACCGAGACCGCCAGCTCTTTTGCTTCGGTGGTCAAGGAGAAGTCCGAGGCGAAGTCCTGGCCGATCGTAAGGAAGATGTTGTCCTGTTTTTCCGTTTTAAATCCTACATAGGAGATTGTCAGGGTATACGGGCCGCCGACACGGAGGCCGTTCAGGTTGTACCGACCGTCTTTACGCGTGGTGGTAGTATACTTCGTGCCTGTAGGGGTGTGCAGGGCTGTTACGGTAGCACCCGCAAGTGGGGCGCCTGACTGGGTAACGCTGCCCAACATCTGGGACGTCGTCTCCTGGCCGAACGAATAGAGAATAGTTAGCAAGGTGAATGCTGATAATAGCAGTCGTTTTATCATATAAAGTGGTTTTGCGGGTGCAAAGAAACATACTATCCAGGTCCCAGCGACGGTATGTTTATTATGAAATTATTAACATAAAGCAGGCAATAGTATGAAAACGCTTTGGCTTTAGAAGGATGGAGGACGCAGAATCAAAAAGCTAAAGAAAGCCAAATCTGTCGAAAAGCTGCTTTTCAATGTTAATTTTTATTAACAATTTGTGAATTGGTGGCCGGGACGGGGTTATAGTGACCCTGGGGAGTGCGGCAGGTTGGTCAGGATGCCGAGGCATCCTTTTCTAACTTTCCGGCGTTTTTATTGTTAATTTTGCATACATAAACTACTAATTACATGTTGTCCAGTATAGAAAGCGCTATAGAAGATATCAGGCAGGGTAAGCTGGTGATCGTTGTCGATGATGAAGACAGGGAGAATGAGGGTGATTTCGTAACGGCTGCCCGCAAGGTGACGCCGGAAACGATCAATTTTATGAGCAAATATGGGCGAGGGCTGATTTGCGCCCCCCTGGTGGAAGAACGTTGTGATGAGTTGGGACTGGGGCTGATGGTCAATAACAATACGGCACTGCATGAAACTCCCTTTACCGTCTCGGTAGACCTGCTGGGGCATGGGTGTACGACGGGTATTTCCACGCATGACAGGGCTAAAACGGTGCAGGCTTTGGTCGATCCGGCTACGAAGCCGGAGGATCTGGGCCGGCCGGGGCATATCTTTCCGCTGCGGGCCAAACGGGGCGGCGTACTTCGGCGTGCCGGTCATACGGAAGCGACGATCGACCTGGCGCGGCTGGCAGGCTTTGAGCCGGCCGGGGTGCTGGTGGAGATCATGAATGAGGATGGTACGATGGCCAGACTGCCTCAACTGACAGAGATTGCGGCAAAATTCGACCTGAAGATCATTTCCATCAAGGACCTGATCGAATACCGCCTGAAGACCGATTCACTGATCGAGGAGATCGTGCGGGTAGATATGCCTACCAAATATGGTCATTTCAAGCTGATCGCTTTCCGGGAAAAGAATACCAACAATGAACATCTGGCGCTGATCAAAGGGGAATGGAAGGCCGGCGAGCCGGTGCTCGTGCGGGTCCATTCGTCGTGCTTTACCGGCGATATCCTCGGCTCATTCCGCTGCGATTGCGGCGAGCAGTTGCATGAGGCCATGCGGCTGGTGGAGAAGGAAGGGCAGGGGGTGATCCTTTATATGAACCAGGAAGGGCGGGGTATCGGGCTTTTGAACAAGCTCAGGGCTTACAAGCTGCAGGAGGAAGGTATGGATACGGTAGAGGCTAATCTTCACCTGGGCTTCCCCATGGACCAACGGGACTATGGGGTAGGGGCTCAGATCCTTCGTTACCTGGGGATCAATAAGCTGCGGCTGATCAGCAATAACCCCCGCAAGAGGGCCGGCCTGCTGGGTTATGGGCTGGAGATCGTCGAGACGGTACCCATTGAAATCCATCCCAATCCTCACAATGAAAGATATTTACAGACCAAGCGGGACAAGCTGGGGCATGAGATCCTCAGGGAGCAGTAGGCGCCGGGCGTAGCCGGGGCGCGATATGGCGGTTCAGGGTATTGCGGGATCGCGGATCGGGCCCCGTTGATGGATCGCGGGCCTCAGGGAGTAGTAGCCGGTGGTGTCTGGCTACCGGTGGTCGTATCGTCTTTGGCGACCGGATTATTTGGCGTCGGAGGTGGTGAAGTCTTTTCTTTCTTCGGTTTTTTCTTCTTCTTTTTGAACAGTTCATCGATGCGGTCGAAATCCCGGCGGTAGGAAATACTGCTGCCTGAGCTGTTCGCCGTGTGGTTAGCACTGGATAAATAATTATAGGAGTCCCGGTAGAAAAGGGTCAGGGCGACCCGGCCGTCGGGGGTGACTTTATATTCCGCGGTGATATCGGGCAGGAACTCGAAGGCGGCGGCCTGTTCCTGTGCGGTGGTCATACCGAAATCCAGGGCGCTCCCGACGTTGAGCGTCAGCTTTTCGTCCATAAAGCTTTTGCCGATAGAGAAGTTCAGGTTGGTACGATCGTAGTCCAGCTTGCTTTGATCGACGTCCGTCAGGATGACATTACTACCATTATATACGGAAGTATTGAAGTTGACACGGAGGCTATTGTCTTTGAAGATCCGTTGCAGGCGGGCCTGGACAGTTCTGCTGAAGGCATTGGAGATCAGGCCGGATATGCTGCTGACTACGGCATCGGCTGCTGCGGAGCTTGCGTCGAAGGAGTTGGAGCTGGTCGACAGGGGCACGAAGGTATTGAGGACGACGAGGGTAGAAACCTGTTTGTTCAATTCA
>PMUF01000532.1 GCA_003167015.1 Chitinophagaceae bacterium
ATCGGGCAAAATTAAGGGCAATAAAAATTTTCCAACTAATATTGTAAACGTACGTTTTTTATCGTACCTTCATTTTATGAAGAAATTCAAAAAGGACCGTGAGGACGCCGTGGAGCCGACGAAGTCTGAATTGGCCGTGCTGGAGTATTTGTGGCAGCATGGGCCTTCTACCGTGAGGGTGATACATGACGGGCTGAATGAGGGCAAGGAGGCGACACAATATACGACCACCCTGAAGTTGATGCAGGTAATGACCGATAAAGGAATGCTGCAGCGGGATGAGACGAATATGAAGCATGTCTACAGGGCTGGGCTGGAGGAGAGAGGCACGAAGGGGCAATTGCTGAGCAAATTTATCGACACGATGTATCAGGGGTCGGTGGAGAGCATGATGATTGCCTTACTGGGAAATGAGCGGACATCCCGGGACGATCTTCAGAAGATGAAGGCGTTGCTGGCTGATATGGAGAAAAAAGCAAAATAATTATGATACAGGCCATTTGCTGGGTATTGATCCATTCTCTTTGGCAGGGTGCTGTGCTGGCCGTTGCAGCGGGGTGTGCCCTGGCCGGGACGAGGCGATCGGCTGCCGCGGTGCGATACCGGTTGCTGGGCGGGTTATTGTTGTTGTTCCTGGCGGCCTGTGGTCTGACCTTTTTATACGAGTTGTACCTGGCGGGGGAAATGGGCGGCACCGGAGCGTCAGGGAATACCGCAGCGGCCGACGCTCTGGCGGCAGGGTCGGGTATGCTTCGCCGGTATTGCGAGGCAAATGCCGGATGGATCGTGTGTGCGTGGTTTGTGGTGGCTGCGGTCAAGGCGGTCCGGATGGCAGGTGGTTGGGGGTATGTGCATGCGATCAGCCGGCATGGTCACACGGAAGCGCCGGAGCAGTGGGTTCGGTTGGTTGAGCGTTGGGCGGGACAGTTACAGATCCGGCGACGTGTCAGGTTGTTGGAGTCCCGGCTGGTGCAAGCGCCAATGGTGGTGGGTCATTTAAAGCCGGTTATTTTTATACCGTTAGGTTTGATCACCCAGTTGCCGCCGGACGAGATAGAGTCGGTGTTGTTGCATGAGCTGGCGCATATCCGGCGTCATGATTACCTGGTGAACCTGATGCAGCAGTAGTCCGAGTGTGTGTTCTTTTTCAATCCCGGGTTGTTGTGGGTGTCTTCATTGTTGCGGGAGGAGCGGGAGAATTGTTGTGATGATATTGCGATTGCGCAGACGGGAGACCGGGTCAGGCTGGTGCGGGCGTTGGTGCGCATCAAGGAACATAGCATGGGGGTTGCAGCCGTGGCTTTCCGGCCGGGTGGCAAGCGTCAGTTGTTGCGCCGGGTCCTGCGGATCGCACAGCAGCGCAATCAGGGGCTCAATGGTGGGGAGCGGTTCTTTTTGAGTGCGAGCTTCCTGGTGGTGTTATTATTATTTTTATCGGTTCACCGGGTTGGAGGTGGAGTAATCGCTGAAAGCCAGATGGCGGCACAGAGGCAGGCGATGGATAGTCATCCGGCAGTGATGGCCGCAGGGGCGGCAGTTCCCGGACCCGAGTTGATGGCGGTATTGAGGGAACGGCAGCAGGTGGTGCAGAACCTGGAATGGGCCGAGCAGCAGTTGACGAGCTTACGCCAACATAAGGTAAAGACGGGGCAAGGGCCAAAGAGAAGGACGAGGGATAACGGAGCGCAGGCGCGGCTGGATCTGTTGAAAGAGCAGCAAGACCGGGAACAGGCAGAGCGGAACAGGGAGCAGGTCGAGAAGAACCAGTTGCAAGTGCAGCGGAATATGGAGCAGGATGAGACGAACCGGTTGCAAGCACAGCGTAATATGGATCAGGATGCGTTAAACAAGGCGCAGGCTGACCGAGACAAGATCCAGGCTGAGCGGGACAGGGAACAAGCCGTGAAGGACCGAGCCCAGGCCGAGCTCGACAGGATGCAGGCTGAACGTGACTGGCAGCAAGCCGAGCGGGACAAAGAGCAAGCGGATCGGGACAGGCAAAGGGCCGATTTGGAACGGCAGCAGGCGAGCAGGCAACGGAGCAAAAAGACGACAACAACGGTTACGACAACCGTTACGACAGGGAAAGAATAATCCTCTACTATACAGATTAGTCAGACAGGCCGCGGGCAACGGTCCTGGAACCTCTTTGCAGCGGCAAGAGAGATGTTTTGCCCGATCACACACTAAATCAATAAAAAATGAAAAAAATCAGCATGGGAAGGGTTATGATCCTTCTATTAACGTTGATCATTAGCCGAAATTCATTCGGCCAGCATCATGTACAGGACAATTGGGGAAACACCTATCTCTATTTCGATGATGATTCTTCCTCCGTGCCGCCAAAGACGATAGTCGTTTACAGGAATGAGAACGGGCCATTGTATACATTGCATTTGGAAGGAGATAAGGTGTTGGATCTTACCGTCGACGGTCACGCGGTCCCGTCCGACAGTATTAACGGCAACTACAAGGCGGTCATTCAGGAGATAAAGGGCCAGGTGGAACGGGCAAGAGTGCAGGCCAGATTGGACCGGGCGCAGGCGGAGCGGGATCGTGAACAGGCGAAACGCGACCGGATGCAGGCGGATCGGGACCGTGAACAGGCAGAAAAGGACCGGGCGCAGGCAGATAAAGACCGGCAGCAGGCAGGGCGGGACCAGGAGCAGGCGGGACGAGACCGTGAGCAGGCAGAGAGGGATCGCGAACAGGCAGGGCGGGATCGCGAGCAAGCAGAGCGGGACCGCAAACGGGCGGCCGAAGACAGGGCTATCATGCAAAGTATTATGGATGACCTGGTCAAGGACGGTTTGGTGCCAGACAAGGAAAGTGTCCATTCGCTGAAGCTCAATGCGGATGAGTTTTTACTAAATGGCAAATCGCTGCCGGAGGCCGTCCAGAAAAAATATATTGGCAAATATGTAACTGGAAAGGGGTATTCCATGTCTTACCATAATGAGGATTGACGACCATCCGGGCAGGGCGTATCGAGTTGAGCACGGTAATTGACTGATAAAGGGTAGAAGGGCGCTCGTTGCTATTGAGTACGAGAAGGTTGTAAGCCATCGGGAGGGTAATCGGGCTGGTAAATGCCTGGTATGCTGTCCGGTTATGATACAGTAAACTGTACGCTGGCGGACAAAATGCTATGGTGGGAGTACATCAAAACCAATCAATCAACTAATATGAAAAGAATCTTGTTTTCCCTGGCCTGCGGTCTGCAGGTGTTGGCCGCGGTGGCGCAATCGGGTGATGAGTCGCCTTTTATAACGAAATCTTTTTCCCGGGAATCTGTCAAACAGTTGGAAGCCCGAACCTCCGGCGGGAACATTTCCGTTGCCGGCGAGGCCAGCGGCGATGCAAAAGTAGAGGTGTATGTACATGGCAATAACGGCTGGGGAAGTGGTTTGTCCAAAGACGAGATCCAGAAGCGGCTGGATGAGGAGTACGATCTGACCCTTGCGGTCGAGAATGGTACGCTGAAGGCTATTGCCAAACATAAAGACCATTTTGACAACTGGCGTCATGGGTTGTCTATTTCCTTCCGCGTCTATGTTCCGGAGTCTGTGTCATCGGAAGTACATACCAGCGGGGGGAATATTCATCTCAAGGATCTTTCCGGGACGGAGAATTTTGCCACCAGCGGCGGCAATATGGATATAGAGCATTTGACGGGCAAGATCGACGGGAGTACTTCGGGAGGTAATGTAGCCATTGCGGATTCCAAGAATGAGATCGATCTGCGGACAAGCGGTGGCAACATGCATGCCACGCATTGCGAAGGAACGATCCGCATGGGCACTTCGGGGGGCAACATGGTGCTGGACGATGTGAAGGGAGATATTCATGCGACTACTTCGGGCGGCCAGGTAGAAGGGCAAGACATTGTCGGCGAGCTGCGGACGTCGACATCGGGTGGCAATATCCGTCTTAGCAATCTTTCCTGCAGCCTGAGCGCGTCTACCAGTGGTGGCAGCATCGATGTCGATCTGAAGACGATGGGAAAATATCTTGACCTGTCGAATTCCGGTGGAAATATTGCAGTCGAGATGCCGCAGGGGCTGGGGATAAGCCTGACCGTGTCGGGTGAGCGGGTGCATACCTCCAAGCTGGAAAACTTCAGCGGTGACATCGACAAGCATAGCATTGCGGGCACGATGAACGGTGGCGGCATACCGGTGAAGGTCAGGGGCAGTGGTGGAAATGTGGAGTTGACTTTCCGATAGAGAATAACCGATGAAAAATAGCTGTAAAAAAACCCCGGTCGCCTGACCGGGGTTTTGTATTTACTGATTGGCTGTCGGTGCGGAGCCCGCACCGGCCGGGTTG
>PMUF01000333.1 GCA_003167015.1 Chitinophagaceae bacterium
CGGAAATCATGGAATGTTATATCATCTCCGGGGAATTCGACTTCCTGCTCAAGGTGGCAGTGGAGAATATGGATGCATACTACGACTTCCACGTCAACCAACTAGGGCAGGTGGAAAACATAGGACATGTGCAAAGCACCTTTGTCATGGGGGTTGTCAAACAGACGCATCAGCTGATTTCCTGATCCCGTCCATGCTGCGGCGGCGAGGCTGAATGCCCGTTTCTTCGTAAATTACAGCCGTCTTATTTCATTCATTCGTTAAATCTGTCTGTATGTTCACCTACGATACCGTCGTTGAAGCCGTGGAGGGGCTCAAGCAAAGAGGATATTCGATCGATTTCAATATCGAGCCCGGCCGGCTGGTCTGTCATCAGACTCCGCTGTCATTGGCGCCTGCCGATTTTGGGATTGCCGAAGTTTATCGTTTCGAAGGCAACAGTGATCCGGACGATGAAGCTGTCGTGTACGCTATAGAATCGACCAACGGACAGAAAGGGCTGTTGGTGACCGGGTATGGCATTTCTGCGGAAGGGGTAGGGGAGGAAATGATAAAAAAACTAACCAGCTATCCCAGATGATATAATATAATAATAATAATGATAACCATCCGTTTCGCCCGGGAAGCCGACCTGCCCGGGATATTGGAGATTTACAATGAGGTGATCCTCCACACCACGGCGGTGTATACGTATCAGCCTCACACGCCGGAGATGCGGAAGGCCTGGTATGACGACAAGGTGAAGGCAGGATATCCCATCTTTGTTGCCGAAGAGGACGGGCATGTCATCGGTCTGAGCTCTTACGGTCCTTTCAGGGCCTGGCCTGCCTATAAGTATACGGTTGAAAACTCGGTCTATGTAGCGGAGTCCAGCCGGGGAAAGGGAGTCGCCAGGCTTCTGATGCAACCGCTGATCGACGCCGCGCGCGGCCAGGGATATCATGCCATCATAGCGGGCATCGATGCTGCAAATGAGCCTAGTATCCGGCTGCATCGTTCATTCGGATTTGAGGAAGTCGCGCATTTCCGGGAGGTCGGCTATAAATTCGGCCGCTGGCTCGATCTTACCTTTATGGAATTGCTGCTGGAGGGTAGCCCGGCGCGGCCGGTGGATGGCTGATCAACCGCGCCACGACCTTGTCGATAGGAAGGGTCACGCTGTCTTCGCTAAAAGCAGCGGCATCGATGAAGCGGAATGTTTCTGTCTCCTTTTTTTCCGCATAGATCTTCATCTCGCGTTCGTCGAAGTCGAATGGTTTTTGGCGCAGCGGCGCTTTGATGGGCTCGAGGGCCTTGACCCAATAATAGACGCATATGATCTGGTGGTCGGGATTAAAGGCGGACATCTGGAAGAAATCCGTCGTGTACAAATGTTCTCCGACTTCAACTTCAAGGTCCATCTCTTCCTTGAATTCCCTTTTCAGGCAATCCCTGGTGCCTTCGCCGAATTCCAATCCGCCACCCGGGAATTTGGTAATATATGCCTCCCGGATGATTTCGTCGGTGACCAGCACTTGTCCGTTTTCGCCCAATAAAACTCCATATACTCTCACGTTGAACATCTTAAAACCATTTCTTTTTCATGAAATACCAGCTGATGACGATGGAAATGCCAACCGACAGCAGGATAGGGATATAGAAGGCATACCGTGAACTGGCATAGGGGATGGGCACATTCATGCCATATATGCCCGTTACCAGCGCCGGCAGCGACAGGATGATCGTGATCGAGGTCAGCCTTTTCAGCACGCTGTTCATATTGTTGCTGATGATGCTTGCAAAGGCGTCCAGGGTGCTGCTGAGGATATTGGTATAAATATTGGCCATTTCCAACGCCTGCGACATATCTACCGCCATGTCGTCCAGCAGTTCTTTTTCATCATCTGTGAGCCCGAGAAAATTAGTACGCGCGAGTTTGAGCAGCAGCATTTCGTTCGATCGGAGGGCTGTCACGAAATACACCATACTCTTCTGTATCTTCATCAGTTCGAGCAGCTCTTCATTCCGGTTAGAGGCATATAGTTTCTGCTCCATCAGGTTGCGGCGCTGGTTGATCTCTTTGAGGAATTCCATATAAGTCTGCGTGATCTTCTCGAAGATCTTCAGCACCATCATGTTCTTCTTATCCGGATGGCGGTTTTGGAAGGTATTCAGGAATTTTTTAATGGCGCCGTTCTCGAAGGAGTTCACTGTGACGATCTGATGGTGGGTCAGGATGATACAGATAGGGATGGTGATATAGTAGGCATCGCTTTCGTTAAAGGAGTTGTTCTCTGTAGGCGTCTTGATGACGATCAGCTTGACATTATCATATTCCTCGAACCGCGCTCTTTCGTCGATGTCCAGCGAGTCGGTGAGGAAGTCAAGGGGGATATCGAGCTCGTCCGCGAGGTTGCTGAATTCCTGTTGCTTCAGCGGCGGCAGGATATTGACCCAGGTTCCTTGCTCCGGCCGGTCGACTTCGACGGTCTGGTAGTTGACGTTCTTAAAAAACTGGATCATGGGCGTTGTTTCGGATGGCCGGCTGGTTGGTCGCCGGCGTGGGTTAATCAATTCTCGATGCTGCCCTCGAACACTTTAACGGCAGGTCCGCACAACCAGACATTTTCGTAGGAATTATTCCCTGTCCGGTCGAACCGTACTGTCAATTTACCCCCTTTGGTGATCACCTTAACATAATTATAGCCTACTTCATTGTGATAGCTGGCCAGAGCACTGGCCGTAACGCCGGTACCGCAGGAAAGGGTCTCATCTTCCACTCCTCTTTCGTAGGTCCTGACGATGATCTCGTCCGGGCGCCGTTGCTCAACGAAGTTCACATTGATCCCTTCTTTGGCGAATTCGCTGCTATAGCGGATATCCATGCCCTTGTGGTAAACGTCTATGTCCATCACTTCTGATACCATTTTTACATAGTGGGGTACCCCGGTATTCAGGATGAAATCGCCGTGGTACTCATCGATGCCGGCTACGTCCTTCATCTTCAGGCTGACTATTCCTTTGTCGTCGATTTCCGCGAGGTGCGGTCCGTCAGCTGCGATGAAACTATATTCATTCTTGTGAATGCCCAGGTCATAGGCAAATTTTACCAGGCAGCGTGCGCCGTTGCCGCACATCGCGCTTTCGCGGCCATCGGAATTGTAATACTTCATTTCGAAGTCATAACCGGTGTGGGGGTTGAGCAGCATCAGCCCGTCTGCCCCTATACCGAAGCGCCGGTCGCACAACAGCCGGATCCGTTCCTGCGTCAGTGAGGTATAGCTCCAGTTCCTGTTGTCCAGGATGATCATGTCGTTACCGGTGCCCTGGTATTTGAAAAAGTGCAGTTTGTTCATAACTATGGACAAAAGTAACTAATTTTTTCGGGTGACGGCCTAACAGCCTCCGGCTGTCAGAGTGTCTCGATGACTCGTAAGGTCTCCTGTATCAATCGTTCTATGGTCGCATTTCCATCCCGGGAGAATTGCTGCAGCACCCGGTTGGCTACGATAGCGCTGAGGCTCAGGCAGGAATGTCCGAGCAGCTTACCCAGGCCATAGATCCCGGCCGTCTCCATTTCGAAATTCGAGATCCGGTGCGGACCATAGGAAAAGCCTGTCAGCCGGTCGATCAGTT
>PMUF01000214.1 GCA_003167015.1 Chitinophagaceae bacterium
GTAATTTGCCGAGTTCTTGCGATGGGTCTTTTGGTCTATACCGTTTATATGTATCGTTTACATACTTCGTTGAAGTATGTCCCAGCATTAATGCAACGGTTGCGGCATTCACATTGGCATCTTGAAGCAGGACGGAAAAGCTCAGCCTGGCACAATTCCAGGTAATATGCTTTTTGATTCCGGCATTAGCGCACCATTGGCCCAACAGTTTATTGGCCCCCTCCGCAGTAGGTAAATTAAAAATGTGGCCGGCGTTAATGGGAAAGAACTCCCCTACCCTTCGCCTGTCGACAATGGACTTAGCAATGGGGTGAAGTGTTCCCCCTTTGTCTTTTCCTGGACAATAACAGCAGTATTGCCATCCTTGCCAATATGTCTCCATTCCAGCAATTTAATATCGCACCATCTCATTCCCGTATAACAACAGAAAAGGAAAGATTCCCTCACCTCTTCATTCAGGCAGGGCGTATTGAGGAGTTGAATATATTCCTCAGACTCCAGGTGATCTTTGCGAACCTTATTCCGATTTGATTTCGCAGGCAGATCTTCCGCCGGGTTGAATCGAAAATATCCTTGTCGGGTGGCAGCTTTGAGGACTTTCTTAAATCTGGAAAAATAGTTGGCCGGCGTATCTCCGTTAAAATGATCCAACAGGTATTTCTGAAATTGAGAAGAGAGATCTTCAGTGACACCGATTGGAGAAAGATATTTTTTCTTTACGAATGATTTGAAATGAAGGAGGCTTCCTTCGAGATGCCTATTCCCGGCTTGCCTATTGTCTCGAACAAAGTCTTCGTAAAAGTCGAGAAAATTAGCTTTAAGCCTGTGCGTAGGCAGAACTGCGGTCCCTATGGCCTGCCTGTCCAGCGTCAATTGAGATCGCTTTATTTCCAAAAAATGAGAGGATTCTTTGTTGTGTTTCCGCTGTGTTGCATTGACCGGATGGGTGAAGGTGAAAATGCCTGTGGCAATGCGCTGTCCAGCGTCCTTGCCCCAGCTAGCGGTGTAGTAGATCTTCTCTTTGTTACGCGACAAACGAGATGCAATTTTGATGCTCATGTTTAGGCCAACAACGTGTACCCCTAAGCGCCTGTTGTGTGCCGGCCGCGTGCCGTTTGTGTGCCAAAATACCCAGCTATAAAGATCTGATAATGAATGGTCTACAAAGTAGTAAAAATAAAAAAGCGCTGTAAATTGTTGATTTACAACGCCTTAAGGTGCCCAGGACTGGATTCGAACCAGCACATGGTTTCCCACGCTGCGACCTGAACACAGTGCGTCTACCAATTTCGCCACCTGGGCATTCTACAACCGAAATACCTGCCAACCGCAGTTTCTTTTCGTTCAGGGGTGCAAATATAGGAAAAGAAAAAATCACCCGCTAAAAAAGGGTAAGTTTTTTATTCTGCCCTAATCCGGCATTTTACTTGTCAGCTTGCCGAGACAAACCCTTAAAAATACCACTTACAGGTGATACCCGGTATTCTTCCAACGGAGTAACTTTATTTCCCATCCAAACACGCATAGCGTGATCAATACGCCCTTCTATAAAGCTTTCTTCTTCGCAGGCATCATGGCAGGTTCAATGGCTATTTTTTCCTGCCGCGACAAACGTTCTCATGACACAGGCCTGGATACGGTGGCCATTAACCCGGCTTTTGCCACCGATCCGCCGATTGCAGACACTATCACCCTGCAAAAACTGGACAAGGCAACAGACGAAGGGAATTGCATCCTGAAAGTAACTTTTCCCAGCCGCAGGATCGGCAGCCCATACCTGGCTTTTATGGCAGATGAAAAGAAGGTGGTTTTGCGCGATGATGGGGTGAGCCCGGATGAGAAAAATGGTGACGGCGTATATACCGGTATCGTGACGGTGGACCTGGAAGGTTTGCGGCAGATCCAGGCGCAGCAGGGTCGGGATAATGGCAGCAAAGCGGTGCCGACCGCCCTTTTCCAGGGCCGGTTTCTGTTGGGTATCAGCCAGGTCCGCCCGATGGATCTTGCCAGCTTTTTCAATGGCGGCATCGTTCCCATTCACTTTCCTCCCTTCCCGCAGCCGGTCCCTCTCGTGGATGCCGTTCAAGCCAATTCCGTTTTTGTCTATGCCCCTTCCGTGGTGGAGGATACCTCCAGGACCTATGATCCATGCAGCAATAATGGGCATAAAATGGGTCCCTGGACATTCGGATTCCTGATGACGCAGTTGGCAAACAGCACCGCTACCGGCATCAGCCCCTCCCGTTTTGTCCTGAACTGGCTTCTTACCTATACCCAACCCCAAGTGGTCAATAACGATCCTTTGGATGTCCGGCCCAATATGCCCGCATTTATTCATTCCTGGCTGGTCAAGAGCAATGGATTGACCGATAGCACGCTAGACCTCTCCATAGCCCCCTTCCGGCTGATGGCGATCGTCAATAGGCTCGACCTTCGGTCCAATACCGGATATCTGGGTAATGGTGGCAATGCCGGCGAAGCAAGGTTCGTATTCACCGGGCTGGACAGTAATTGTGCTCCCCAGCCATTTAACGTCATATTCGAATACGGAATTAACAAGACCACTTGTTCGTCGATCAAAGCCTATGCGCTTCAATGGTACAACCTGAAAAACCTCACCGTCGGATCTCCCGCGTACAATACCGCTTTACAACAGATCACCGATCAGTTCAGTTTGGCTAATACCAACCCCGCCAAGCCGAACGGCAGCTCACTGGATCAATTGCGGACCAATGAAATTGTGTTTGGTTCTTCCTGGGAACTGAGGGAGTTCAACATTGATAGTTCCAGCCATATGCTCTTCAGCACCACCGTGAAGCAAACACCGCAGGCACAATTCAACCAGCAGGTGATCCTCGATAGCTTCTTCGTACAAAATGCCCAAAAGATCAAGACCAACACCCATATAGTCCCCCTGCTTTATTCATTCCATGGCTCGGATGTCAATTTCCTCGGCGGCCTGGCGCCGGTGCCACCCTCCTTTTGGGCGGAACCGGGAGCGACGTTGACGACCAATGATACGGTACGGGAAATGTTTTCGCTCAACACCTGCAACGGATGCCACAATATCGAGACAGGAACCCTCTTTCGCCATGTATCCCCGTCGCTTACCTTTGGGAACCCCGCTACTTTGTCAGGTTTTTTGACGGGGATCACAGTGACAGACCCGGCAGAGATCCCCGGGA
This sequence comes from Chitinophagaceae bacterium, assembly GCA_003167015.1. Classification (GTDB taxonomy): domain Bacteria; phylum Bacteroidota; class Bacteroidia; order Chitinophagales; family Chitinophagaceae; genus Puia. Next base: position 3,186 of record PMUF01000214.1, read on the forward strand.
CCTGGCAGTTCGCTGATCTTCAAAGAAGGGCGCAGGATCTGATCAACCTGGTGAATGCCCCATGCATAATATTACCCTTTCAATTCAGGCCGCTAAACATGACCCACTAACTTGCCGGGTCCTCCACCAGCGGCTTGCTTTCCCTCCACCCAATCAGCAACACTCCGACAATAACCAACGCCGTCCCAATCACCTGCTCGGCAAATCTTGGGTCGCCGAGAAAAAAATGGGCCTGGAGGATCGTCGACACCGGCCCTACGCTGG
>PMUF01000623.1 GCA_003167015.1 Chitinophagaceae bacterium
CAGAATATTGCGAATACCGAATCCTTCGGTGTCGGCATCCGTGTCATCGCCAACGGGAGTTGGGGATTTGCCGCTACCAATGACGTTACCCCTGACGGGATGGCGAGGACGGCGGCAAAGGCGGTAGCGGTAGCCAAGGCTAATGCGAAGATCATCTCCGAGCCTGTGCAACTGGCGCCGCAAAAGGGATACGGAGAAGTCAGCTGGAAGACGCCTATTGTCAGGAATACGTTTGAGGTACCATTGAAAGAAAAAATAGACCTGTTGCTGAGTGTGAACGGAGTGGCTATGTCGGGGGGTGCGAGCTTTATCAATTCCGCTATCCTGGCTATCGACGAGCAGAAATATTTTGCTTCCTCGGATGGGTCCTATATCGACCAGGACATTCACCGCATCTATCCCAACTTCAATGTGACGAAGATCGACAAGGCCTCGGGTAAGTTTCAGACCCGTCGGTCACTGAGCTCGCCGGTAGGGATGGGGTATGAATACCTGACCTGTGGACCTGAAAACAAGGTGCAGGGTATTGTCACCCGTTACAAGGACCGGTATGATATCCTGGAGGATGTGAAGAATGCGACGGCGGATGTTGCCCAGAAAATAACCGCCAAGAGCGTCGAGGCGGGAAAATATGATCTCGTGCTTGATCCCTCTCATCTTTGGCTGACCATTCATGAGTCGGTGGCGCATCCGACGGAACTGGACCGGGTATTGGGGTATGAAGCCAATTTTGCAGGGACGAGCTTTCTAAGCCTGGACAAATTAAGATCGGGTAATTTCCACTATGGCAGCAAGCTGATGAATATTCACGCCGACAAACTGCAGACCGGCAGCCTCGGGGCGGTAGGATACGATGACGAAGGCGTCAAGTGCGGGGAATGGGAACTGGTCAAGGATGGGGTGCTGGTGAATTTCCAGGCGATCCGAGATCAGGCTCACATACTGGGGCTGCAACATTCACAAGGCTGCTGTTACTCGCAGAGCTGGGCAGACGTGCAATTCCAGCGGATGCCTAATGTCTCCCTCATGCCCGGTAAGAGTCCGTTGAGCGTGGATGATATTATCAAAGATGTCAAGAAGGGCATCTATATCGTCGGGGACGGCAGTTTTTCGATCGATCAGCAGCGGTACAACTTCCAGTTTGGCGGGCAGTTGTTCTATGAGATCGAGGACGGCAAGATCGTGGGTATGTTAAAAGACGTTGCGTACCAGGCCATCAACCAGGAGTTCTGGAATTCGCTGGTGGCGGTTGCGGACGAGCGGGACTACCGGCTCGGGGGCGCCTTCAATGACGGGAAGGGTCAGCCTGCGCAGTCGAATGCGGTGTCCCATGGCGCGGCGACGGCCCGGTTCAACGGTGTCAATGTCATCAATACGGCAAGAAAGATTGGATAATATTCAAATTATTATATGTCAATTTACAGCAAAGAACAAGCACAGAAATTATTACAGAAAGTGTTGAGCTATTCCAAAGCGGATGAGTGTGAGGTGGCGTTGACGGGTTCGGAGAGCGGCAACATCCGGTATGCCCGCAACTCCGTCTCTACGGCGGGAGAGATAGGCCAGCTGAGGTTAGCGGTCACTAGCAGTTATGGAAAGAAGACAGGTACGGCGACCATCGACGAGTTCGATGATGCTTCGCTGGAGAAGGTGGTCCGGCGGTCGGAAGAGCTGGCGCAACTGTCGCCGGATAATCCCGAGCACATGCCGTTGCTGGGTCCGCAGACCTTTGCGGAATCGATCACCTATGTACAGGCTACGGCAGACATTACGCCGGATACGCGGGCAGAAGCCGTGGGCAAGAGCATCCAGGTATCCAAGGATGCGAAGCTGCAGGCAGCCGGCTACCTGGAGAATACCACATCGTTCGAGTCCATTATGAATTCCAAGGGACTTTTTGCTTACAACAAAGACACGGATGTCATCTTTACGATCACCACCCGTAATGAAGAAGGGACGGGTTCGGGTTATGCCGCCCGTGGTTTCAATGACGTTACGAAACTGGACACGTATAGCGCCACGAAGGTTGCCACGACGAAGGCCAACGGCAGTATCGGGGCGAAGGCCATCGAGCCCGGGAAATATACGGTGATACTGGAGCCGGTGGCGGTAGCCTATATGCTGGAGAATATGTTCTTTGGACTGGACGCCAGGAATGCCGATGAAGGGAGGAGCTTCATGAGCAAACCGGGGGGAGGCAACCGGCTAGGTGAACAGTTGATGGACCCCAAGGTCAATATTTATTCCGATCCTTTCAATACCGAGCTGCCTTCTTCGACCTGGAACAGGGAAGGGCAGCCGATGGACAAGCGGTCCTGGATCGAAAATGGTGTAGTGAAGAACCTCAGCTATTCCCGTTATTGGGCGCAAAAGAAAAATGTCGATCCGGTGCCGGGCCCCGGCAATATCATTATGGCAGGCGGTACGGAGTCGATAGAGGACATGATCAAGAGTACCGAGAAGGGGGTGCTGGTATCGCGGCTGTGGTATATCCGGATGGTTGATCCGCAGACGTTGTTATTGACGGGTCTTACCCGTGACGGTACGTTCTATATTGAGAATGGAGAGATCAAGTTCCCGGTGAAGAACTTCCGGTTCAACGAGAGTCCGGTGATTATGCTGAACAATGTGGAGGCGTTGGGCAAACCGGAGAGGAGTATCAGCGTCGAGTCGTACCGGAGCTACCTGGTGCCGCCGATGAAGGTGAGGGATTTTACATTCTCGTCGTTGTCTGACGCCGTCTGACAGGTTATTCAAACGAGGCCAACAGATTGACGTTAGGATCGGGCACGAGATGAGCCGGCTTCTCCGACAAAGGCAACTCGACATGGGTGGTTTTGTCGTGAATATCTATGCTGTGGAGGACTCCGTCGGTGGCGTATTCCAGGGGGAAGTCAAAGAGATGTTCCTGGGTTTGGGTGAAGTCAATGATGAGCGCCTTTTTGTCCGAATCATATTTCCAGTCGATGTGGATGTGCGGATGCCCCGGCGTGAAGAGCCATTGCGCGAAGAATGTGCTGAGGTCCTGGCCGGAGACTGTCTCGATCACCTTTTCGAAGTCTGCGCTGGCGGCATTCTTGTCACGGTAGGTCTTATAATAGGTGGAGATACCTTTCCAGAACAGGTCGTCGCCGATGCGGCGGCGAAGCATATGCAGCACCCAGCCGCCCTTTTCGTAGCTGTTGGGGTTGAGCAGTTCCATGTAATCATCCTTGATACTGCTGTCGACCACGGGCGTGAGCCGGTGTTTCTCGAAGGCGATGACTTTTGCCCGGTCTGTCTTCATCCCTTTTCGGAGGGTATCGGCGCCGTATTTGTTTTCCAGGTAACAATGAGTCATGTAAGTAGCAAAACCTTCGCTGAGCCAGAGGTGCTGCCATTGGGTCTCCGTGGCGGCATCGCCGAACCATTGGTGGGCGATCTCGTGGGCCATCAGCGATTCCACGCCCGGAGAGGAGACCGAGTTCTCGAAATAGAAGATAGCACTGGCGTTCTCCAGCCCACCGAAACGGGTCTTGGATTGGACATTACCTTCTTTTTCGAAAGGATAGGGGCCGATATGCGTGATATAAAAGGGAAGGATCTGCAAGGCGACGGCATAGCTACGGAACCCTACCTCTTTGTTTTCCTGAAAGACATAATTCCAGACTGGAACGCCCATGGCGTCACCCGGATGGTCGACAGCGAAGTCGGCGACGCCGATGACCATGATCTTGGGCGCGAGCGGCACTGATTCCTTCCAGTGAGTAAGCCTGAAGTGATTGGGAAGGTCTTTTTCTTCCTGCAGGGCGCCATTGGCTACGACCTTGTAGTGATCGGGGGCGGTGATGCGGAAGTCGAGGGTCGCCTTATCGGAAGGATGATCGACGCAAGGCAGCCAGTTATGGGCGCGATTAGGCCAATTGTCGCCAAAGAAGCCGCGTTTGCCGAATTTATTATTGGAAATGATGAGGCCGTCCGCAGGGATGCCTTCGTACCGGATGGTGTAGCTGTGCTGGCTGCCGAGCGATCCACCGGTCTGAAGAATCAGATGGGTACTGTCCTGGGTAAAGGCGACGGGCCGGCGGTCCTCACTGACCGACAGTACGGTCATGCCCTTTCCGGCTGCGTTCTTTGCCGCCAGATCCAGCGCGAACTGAGCCGCGGGCTGGCTGAAGGACAAGGTGACGATGGCAGTGCCACGGATGCTGTTGTTGTCATCATTGAGCGCGACGGAAAAATCATAGTGCCGGACGTCGATGACCGGGTTATAGGCCTGGGCAGAGGCGGAGGAGATCGCAACAATGACGATGATCATCGTGAACAGTAGCCGGGAGGAGCGGTGCATAATGTGCCTTTTGCGTAAAAATAAGCATTTAGGAATTATGACCGGGGGCTGGTAGGAGCACATGATATTTTTTATTAATTTGGGAGGACATAGTCACCCCTCTAATGCCATACCGAAGCCGAATTAAAATTGTTTTGTGCCTTTGTTGGCTCCTGACCGGCAGGAGTGTTTTGTTTACACAGGGGTCCGGGGGTGGCAATGATCCGTTGATAGATTCGGCGATGTACTTCCAGGAAGTCAAAAGAGATTATCCTGCGGCGCTGGCCTTTTACCGGCGGGCGTTAGTCCTGGATGAGGCGGAACATCAACCCTACCGCAAGATACTCGGGGTTTATGCGGCGATCCTGAACGTCTATTTTTATCTGGGCGATTACCCGGACGCCATGGAAATGGTCTTACAAAAGCTGGCGGTGGCGGAGGATCATCATGATTCGCTGCAGATGGCGGGGTCGTATTGTACGATAGGCTTCATTTATTACCGGCAGGGAAATATCAGCGAATCGGAGGTCTATTATTCTTTATACCTGACCCTGGCGGAGAAGGTAATGGACAGGTCATCGATGGCCGATGCCTATACGAACATCGCGGATATCGGCGTTGCCAGGGGCCATTATGGGGAGGCATTGTCGTCCCTTTTCAAGGCCTACCAACTATATGGTCAACTGGAGGATACGGAGAGGGTGGTACACACTGCCTATAAGATCAGCCAGGTGTATAAGGACATGCAGGCTTATAGTAAGGCGCTCGAGTATGCGATCATGACGCTGAAGGATATCGAGACGACACGGTATAATGAATATGACAGGGCCAGCTATTACATTAATGCAGGGAATATCTATAAAGATCTGGCCGAGATTGACAGTGCGGTGCGGATGACCCGGCAGGGGCTGCTGATTGCGAGAAGCATCCGTCATCGTGAAGATATGCTGGATGCGTGGCATACGTTGGCGGACATTTATGCCCTGCAGCACCGGTATGACAGCGCCTATTTCTATTACAATCTATATTCGGGATTAAAGGATTCGGTGAGCAATGAGAAGAGCCGGATGGAGATCGAAGAGATCCATGAGCATTATGCGGCGGATAAGAAGGATAAGGAGATCGCGCTGCAGAAAGAGCAACTGGCCCGGCAGAACCTGCTGAAGAACATCCTGATCTTCTCTTCCCTTTCCCTGATTGCCTTTATCCTGCTGCTGTATAACAGGCGACGGCTGAAACAGCGGGCGGATTATGAGGTAAAGCTGAACCGTCAGCGGAGCGATCTTTTCGGCGCTATCATTATGGCACAGGAAAATGAGCGTAAGCGGATCGCGCAGGATATTCATGACACGCTGGGATCGATGTTATCGGCTGCCAAACTGAACCTGTCAGGCCTGGATGCAGACCAGGCGCCTTTTACGGCTGAACAGGCGCTGAAATACCGGGCCAGCCTGAAATTGCTGGATGAGGTCTCTGCCGAAATGCGAAATATTGCTCACAATATCATGCCTGCGGGGCTGTCCAAAATAGGATTGCCGGCCGCGGTAAAGGGCTTGCTGGATACGCTGGCCACGCCTTCGGGGATGACAATCAATTACAGTGTATACGGTTTTGAAAAGAGGCTGACCGAGGAATTGGAGATCAGTGTCTATCGCATCCTGCTGGAGCTGATCAATAATGTGATCAAGCATTCCCGTGCTACGTTGCTGACGGTTCAGATGATCCGTTATCCCGACTATATCAACGTGGTCGTAGAAGATGACGGGATCGGATTTGACAGAAGGCGGGAGGCCGGAGAGATGAAGGGGATGGGATTGGGGAATATTTTATCCCGGGTGAAGTATTTGAAGGGGGTGCTGGATATCGATTCGAAGGAGGGGGCGGGGACGACTGTAGTGATCGAGATGCCGTGTTGATGACTATAGAATCTACCATAAAATTGCTGATTGCGGACGATCATAAAGTGGTGCTGGACGGCCTGGTGGCGCTCCTGCAGGAAGAACCTGCTTTTTCGATCGTGGCGACTGCCTATAATGGCAGGCAGGTGCTGGACCTTATCCGCAGGGATAGCTATGATATTTGTCTGCTGGACATCAATATGCCGGAATTGGATGGGATCGAAACGGCCCGGCTGATCAGGGAGGAAAGGCCTGAGGTCAAGGTCATCATTCTGACGACCTATGGGGAGAGGGAGATCATCAACCGGCTTTTGCAGATTGGGGTAGACGGCTATCTCCTGAAGAATTCCACCCGGCAGGAATTGGTGAGCGCCATCAAGAAAGTGGCGGGGAACGGCTATTATTTCAGTGATGAGGTCCAGGCCAGTATTCTGAATGATTATGCGCTGACGGACAGGCCGATTAAAAAGGAAGGAGGAGATAAGGTGACGTTGACGCAGCGGGAAATAGAGATACTGGAGTTGCTGTCCAGGGAGCTTACCAATGAAGAGATTGCCGTGCGGCTGAACATCAGCTACCGTACGGTAGAGACCCATCGCAAGAATATGATGCATAAGACGGGCGCCAGCAACCTGGCCGGGCTTGTGCGGTATGCGTATACCAAGGGCTTGCTGAAATAGGGAACGCGGCGGGGCGTGACGCGGCGGCGGGTCATCCGTGCGGCGACAGGGCGTAGGGGCATTTTATTTTGCTTAGTTGGGGCAAGGGACTAAATTGCAGTATGGCGGAATATATTAATTGTCCCAGCTGGTTGCACCGGCTACCTTCCATCTATAAGCTGATCATTAGTCTTGCTGTTGCCACGATTGTTTCTGCGGCTTTGATGCCCATCAAAATGGAAAACATGACGAGGGTCATGATTGGCTGGGATTGTTTCAGCGTCAGCATGATGGTCTTCAGCGGATTGATCTTTCTGAGTATGCGGCCGCGGCAGATAAGGGTGCTTGCTAAGCAGGAAGATGCGGGCCGGATCGTCGTTTTCGGCGTCGTGCTGGCGGCCACGATCGGGAGCCTGGTGGGGATCATGCTGTTGCTGGGTAACAAGGACTGGCTGCTGGGGAAGAAGGTTGAGACCTTTATTTACATTTCTGGCGTGATCTGCAGCTGGTTCCTGCTGCATACGATTTTCGCGTACCGGTATGCGCTCTTGTATTATGGCGGTCATCCGCTGGACCCCGATGTGCATTCGGTAGGGTTGCAAATTCCGAATGAGCTATGGCCGGACTATCTTGATTTCGCGTATTTTTCATTTGTGATCGGGATGACGTTCCAGGTATCGGACATCGAGATCTCTTCCCGAACGATACGCCGGGTGGCGCTGGTACATGGATTACTTTCCTTCCTTTTCAATACGGTGATCGTGGCGTTGACGATCAATGTGGTTGTGGATCTGAGGAGTTAGACTCTTACCTGAACTGTGCGGAGATCGTGTAGCACACTTTATTATTGATTTTCCTGAATGTTTCGCCGTTGATCTTGCGGATGCGGCGGAGCCTGCGGCCGGTCATGAGGTTGCCGTCGGCGTCGAAGTATTGCGGTTGGGAGAAATAGGTCAGGATATAATATTTTTTGTTGACGAAGGGGAGGTTGAAGGTTTTCGGCCAGAGGGAGATATAGATCAGTGAGTGCCGGGTCTCTTCTGCATAATAGTCGAGGTGGTTGATCCAGGTGCATTCCATCGAGCGCATATTCTTTATCAGGGTATTTATAGGGGCGGGATTATAACCGTATTTGAGCAGTGTGTCCTGCAGGCGGGGTTCGTCGACGGCGAATTCATAGATATAGGTGAGGGTATCTGTCGACAGTTCGAGTGACACGTGGTCAAAGGGGCGGTCAGTAAATTCGATGGAGAAGGGTTTGGCATTGTAGGCATCGAGATAGACCTGTTCCATGCCATCCAGGGTGGACCGGTGTTTGTGATAATAGTTCGTGATGTTGAGGCTGGTGCAGGAGGCTGCGGAGAGCACGATGGCGAGGAGGAAGAGGCGATATAGCGGGGATTGTCTCATGGGATGACAGGCGGGGATTGTTTTATACAGACGGTGACGCCGAAGGTGATCTTTTTCAGGAACCGCATAGAGACCTGACGGAGGGTACGACCGCCGTAGTCCCAGTAGATGATATCCACCATGTCGGGCTGGTCCGGGATCTTGTGGATGGCATCGAGGACGATAAAGTGTGTCGGGAAATGGCCTTTGAATTTATTATGGTTCTTTTTGTGGAGGTAGGTATTATTCACATAAAGATAAGTAAGACCGGTGTGGAGGCATTGGGTGAGATAGTCATAGAGATCAGGAATATCCGGGCGGATGAGGTCCGAGCCTTTGGCCTGTACACGATAGCCGAACAATTGGCGGATCATGCGATTGAACTTTCCATAGTTGACCGCCGCCCAAAAGGTATCTTCGGCGCCGGGATGGAAGTGGCGGGTGAAAACATTGAGATAGCTTCTGAAATGATCGGCCAGCACCAGGAACCAGAGTTGATCGGCGGGACGAATATCGAGGATACCTTTGAAACGGAGGGTGCCTGCTGCCCGGCGGACTGCGGGGGAGGGATTAAAACGGGCGGCGCCCCAAGTGGCTTTGCCTTCGGAGTAGATGGTTAGCAGGAAGCGGGTATATCCCAGCGGATCTTCATGCAGGGGAAGATAGGAGAGGGCGGCGTAACCGCAGAAGTTGGTGTTGGTGCCCTGATAGAGTGCCAGGGGCGCCATGATATTCGCTTTCAGGTTTGCGATAAGCAGGGTGCGGTTGATATTGGGCCAGTAGACGCTCGAATCGGGTATTTTGCTTTTAAGAAGATAGTCGAGTGCTTGTTCGCGGGTGGAGGAGGCGGGGGTGGCGATGAGGGTATCGGAGAGGCCGGCGGGAAGGCCGCCTGCGTAACCGCGTGGGGCGGAGAGCAGCAGGCAGAGGAGGAGGGCCTGGAGCAGACGGTATGGACGGGGCCCGGGGATGGGGTGCATCGGGCAAAAATAAGGG
>PMUF01000417.1 GCA_003167015.1 Chitinophagaceae bacterium
GACGGTGCAGGTGATCCCGCATATCACCGATGAGATCAAGCGGCGGATGTTGTTGCTGGGCCAGAATAACAAATATGATATTATCATCACGGAATTAGGCGGAACGGTGGGTGACATTGAATCGTTGCCTTTTATCGAGGCGGTTCGCCAGCTGCAATGGGAGATGTCGGAAGAGGATTGCATGGTGCTTCACCTGACCCTCATTCCCTACCTCAAGGCTGCCAAAGAGCTGAAGACCAAACCCACACAGCATAGCGTCAAATTATTGAGCCAGGAAGGCGTTCATCCGGATGTGATCGTTTGCCGGACGGAAGAGCCTTTGTCGCCGGAGATCCGCAAAAAGATCGCCCTGTTCTGTAATGTCAAGCCGGAGGCGGTGATCGAGGCTGCCGATGCGGCTACGATCTACGAAGTGCCGTTGTTGATGATGCGGGAGAAACTGGATCTGATCGTGCTGAAGAAACTGAACATCAGTCACTATCATGAGCCGGAACTGGCGCGCTGGAAAGAGTTCCTGGACAAGCTGAAATATCCCAAGAGCAAGGTGACGATCGGATTGATCGGGAAGTATATTGAATTACAGGATGCGTATAAGTCGATCCTGGAATCTTTTGTGCATGCCGGCGCGATGAATGAATGTAAGATCCAGGTGGTGAATGTACATAGCGAGTTTATCACGAGCGAGAACGTGGCGGAGAAGCTGGGTAACCTGGACGGGTTGCTGGTAGCGCCGGGTTTCGGCCATCGCGGGGTGGAGGGAAAGATCATCGCCGTGAAATACGCTCGCGAGAATCGACTGCCCTTTTTCGGCATTTGCCTGGGGATGCAGATGGCGGTCATTGAATTTGCCCGTCATATCCTGGGCTGGCGGGATGCGCACTCCACTGAAATGGACGTTAATACGCCCCACCCGGTGATCGACCTGATGGAAGAACAGAAGAAGGTGACGATCAAGGGTGGAACGATGCGGTTGGGGGCCTATCCCTGTGCGCTGAAAGAAGGAACTTTAGCGCACCATATTTATAATGGCCAGGCGGAGATCAGCGAGAGGCACCGTCATCGCTGGGAATTCAATAATGCCTATCTCAGTCAGTTTGAAGAGGCCGGGATGGTCCCCAGCGGTACCAATCCCGAGAGCGGGCTGGTGGAGATCGTCGAACTTCCTTCCCATCCTTTCTTTGTTGGGGTACAATACCATCCGGAGCTGAAAAGTACGGTGGAGAACCCGCAGCCTATCTTTGTGCATTTCATTCGGGCGGCGAAGGAATTCGCCGAGGCTAAAAATGCGGTCAAAAATCCGCTACTACAAAGCGAGATGATATAGCTTCCTGATGGCACGTGGTTGAGCCTTTGGCTTTGGTGGCCGACTTTTGGCCGGTAGCCGGCTGGGCTTTTACCGACGACTTCGTCATCTAGCGGGGCTAATGATGCCGCCTTCGGCGGGTTTCAACCGATTAGCCGCGGCGGCTATCGGTTTGAAACGTATATTTGCACTTCTTAAAAAAGTTAATCATGGGAATGGATCGCAATTCGGTCATTGGCTTTGTGTTGCTGGGTATCCTGCTGTTTATTTATCTTTTTCTCAGTACCAAGAACAGCCATGAGCTGGAGGCGCAAAGAAGGCGGGAAGCGGATTCCATTGCCTTTGTGAAGGCTAAGCAGGCGGCGGCTGCGAAGGCCAGGGATACGGCGGTGGTGTCGACCCTGGCAGTCGATACCGCAACGGGCTTCAATAAAGCCGTTGGCGGGGCCGAGCATCTGATGACGGTAGAAAATGAATTGATCAAGGTCGTATTCAGTAATAAAGGCGGGCAGCCGGTATCGGTGGAATTGAAACAATTCAAGTCGTATGACAGCACACCGGTAAAGCTGGTGGCGCCCAATTCAGACAATCGATTCAATTATTCGATTTCCACGGGGCCGAGTCAGTCGGCGGAGATCGACAACCTGTATTTCAATGATGGCCAGCTGGTAAAAAATGCGGATGGCAGTCAGACGATCAGTTTTCAGCTGCCGACGCCGGCAGGCGAGTCATTAGTCCACCGGTTTACGATCCGGCCGAACGATTATCTTGTCGACTGGGACGTTGCCATCGGCAATCCCGGGGCATTGTTTTATCAGAATAATTTCGCGTTGTCGTGGCTGGTGCACCTGGACAAGACGCAGCGGAATGTTACCTATGAAAGAAGACTGGCAGGCGTCAGCTATTTTGAAGACAACCAGTTTGACTACATGGTCAGCAAAACAGAACGTACGCTGGACAAGCCGGTACAATGGCTGGCGGTATCGCAGCAGTTCTTCAACATGACGCTGGTGAGCAGGGACGGTTTCAGTTCGGCCAATATCCACCTGGCAAAAGAGACGGTCGATACTACGACCGGGGTGGAGCGTGCGGAGATCAATTTCCAGGCGAAGGTCCCTGCGGCGGCATCGACTGTTCTGCCGATGCAGATCTATTATGGCCCCAACGATTTTCATATATTGGAAAAGCAGGCGCCGGGTATGACACATATCATCGACCTGGGCAGAGGCGTTTATTCTTTTGTCCGTCCGATCAACGTGTATATTATCATGCCGGTCTTCGGCTTTTTCAAGCAGCATATTGCGAGCTATGGAGTGGCGATCCTTTTGCTGACGTTGTTCATCCGACTCTTCACTTCTCCGCTGGTATACAGCAGCTATCTGAGCGGCGCGAAGATGAAGGCGCTCCGGCCGGAGATCGAGGCGATGAAGAAAAGGGTGGGTCATGACCAGCAGGCGGTAGGGATGGAGCAGATGAAGCTGTTCAGAGAGGCGGGGGTAAACCCATTGGGTGGTTGTATCCCGGCGCTGTTGCAGATCCCGATCTTCTTTGCCTTGTACAGTTTTTTCAACTCCAATATCGGGTTGCGGGGCGAGAGCTTTCTATGGTCGCATGACCTGTCGTCGTACGACAGTGTACTGAGCTTTGGATTTGCCATTCCCGGCTATGGCGATCACGTCAGTCTTTTTGCTTTGTGTGCGGTGGTGACGAGCTTTGCGATCTCCTTGTACGGGATGAGCATGACGCCTGACCAGAGCAATCCGGCGATGAAGTACATGCCGTATATCATGCCGGTATTCCTGCTGTTGTTCTTCAACGGGCTGCCGTCCGCGCTGACCTGGTATTATACCGTCTCTAATGTGATCACGCTGGCGTTGCAGTTCGTGATCCAGAACTATATCATCGACCACGAGAAGATCCTCGCCAAGCTAAAGGAGAACAGGACTAAGCCCAAGACCAAATCGAAATGGCAGGAACGTCTTGAACAGATGCAGGAGGCGCAGAAAGAGCAGCAGAAAAAGCCATTACAGGGAAGAAAATGATGAATCGGTTACGATATTCTGTTGTTTTGTTATTGTTTGGCGGTCTTGCCATCTCTTCCGTTACCGTGTGTGCGCAGAAGGTTGTTTCCGAGCTTACGCTGGTATATGATTATAGCGTCAATCCTACGGATGACGGCAAACAGGGGGGCACTACAGAGAATGCCATTCATACGGTCTACATCAAAGGCAACAAAAGCCGCTCAGAGATCTCCAATTCGCTGTTTTCTTCCACGACTATCTTCGATGGCAATACGGGTTCGGGGGTGATCCTGCGGGAGGTGAGCGGGCAAAAGCTGCTGATCCGGATGAGCCCGGATAACTGGGCGGAGCGGAACAGGATGTATGACAGCATCGTGTATAAGAATACGACAGAAACCAGGGATATCGCGGGATATAAATGTATCAAGGCGATCGGGAAGACGGCTGCAGGGGCTACTATCACTGTCTTCTATACGCGGGACATTGTTCCTGAAAACAAGCAATATGAGGCACCTTTCCGGACCCTGGACGGGCTGCCGCTGGAATATGAGTTGACCAATGGCAATGTTCGCATCCGGTACCGGATATCGCGAATCAATCTGAATCCCGTTCCGGCGTCGAAGTTCGACGTTCCCAATTCCGGGTACCGGGAATTAAGTTACGAAGACAGTAAGAAGATGAATATCGGGGGATAGAAAATTACTACACGATCAATGGGGGGATGATCAATGAGGCATGTTGATCCGCAGATCGAGGAGCCGGAGATTACTGCCGGAATTCCGCAGGTAAATAGCTGTGTTGATCTTATAGCTATAAGGAAGGATATACGTGCTGTTGCCTTTCTGGAAAGTCACCAATGAATTGAAGGAGACGTATTCGCGGGTGGATTGTGTGCCTGTAAGCATACTGCCGGTATAGGAAGGTCCTGCTTTCAAGGTAAAGCCGCTGGTGGTCCGGATGGGCACAAAGTTCGTCTTAAGAGGCACTTTGCCGCTTTTTTTGTCGCCGCCTCCGCCTTTGCTGGCGAAAGTCAGCCCAACAACTGCAAGCATAAGGGTACTGATGAGCGTTTTCCGCATCAATTTCCTCATTTTTATGGTAGTCGGTATAAACATCTGAGCACAAATATAGTAAATTAAATTGGGTATTTTTTAACCGTTGGTCACAAATTTTAGGAAACCCTTAACGATTTGATTCCTATTCTCTTACAGGTTAGAGATTTTTAATGTTCTCTAACTAGTGTCCAATGGCCGGATTTTAACCCTTTCTTACCGATAATACGCGGGAATGATGTTGGGGGTTGCTGGTGGCCTGAAAAGTTTTGGCTTCCGGGGGTATGGGAAAGGCGTTATCGGGGGTAAGCGGGGGGCGGTTGGCGGTATGGGCGGGGGCGGGCAGAAGCCGTCCGAAAAGTGCAAATTATTTTTTGCCGGGTACAATTCAAAACCCGTAACTTAGAACAACCTTTAACACAAATGCAAGAAAATCCATACCATCAGGATCGGGAAGAGATGAAGGAATTGTTGAAGCAGTATCAGGATTTGAAACATGGTAAGCAACATTCTTTTCTGGAAGAGGAGGCTTTTGAACGGATCATAGATTATTTTGATGATACGGAAGATCTGGTCCAGGCCATCGAGGCGGTAGAGATAGGGATCGAACAGTATCCTTATTCTTCTTCGCTGATGGTGAAGAAGGCGGACCTGATGATCGCGACCCGCCGGTATCATGAAGCGTTGTCCATCCTTGAGCAGGTAGAGCTGCTCGATAGTTCCGATATCAACTTATACATACTGAAGACGGATGCTTATCTGGCGCTGGATCAGCCGCAGAAGGCGGCGACGTTGCTGGAAAGCGCTCTCCTCCACTTCGAAGGGGATGAGCGGCTGGAACTGTTGTTCGAGCTGGCGGACGTATACGACGATTATGAAGAGTTCGATAAGATCTTCGATTGTCTGAAGCTGATCCTCGAGCAGGAGCCGGATAATGAAGAGGCGTTATACAAGATCTGTTTCTGGACCGATTTTACGGGCAGGAATGAAGAGAGTATCCGGTTGCATCAGCAGATCATCGAGGAGAAGCCTTACAGTGAGCTGGCCTGGTTCAACCTGGCGGCGGCATTCCAGGGGCTGAAGCTGTACGAAAAGGCGGTGGATGCCTACAAGTATGCCCTGGTCATCGACGAAAAATTCGATTATGCCTACCGCAATATGGGCGATGCCTATATCCGGCTGCGAAAATACCGTGATGCGATAGAGGCGCTGGAGAAGGTGCTGGAACTGTCGAGGCCGGAAGACGTGATCTATGAAGCTATCGGTCATTGTTACGACAAATTAGATAATTATGCGCAGGCCCGGTTTTATTACCGGAAGGCCTCGCATCTCAACCAGGAGGACAGCAAGCTGTATTACAAGCTGGCCTGCACTTATATCAACGAGGGGCAATGGACGCAGGCCGTCAAGCAACTGGAAGCCGCCATGCGCATCCATGCTATGCAGCCGGAATATAACCTGGCGATGGGCGAGTGTAAGATGCAGATGGGCGATTTCAAGGAAGCCATCCAGTATTTTTCCAATGTCGTTCGGATCCGGCCGCGGAATATTTCCAGTTGGGAAGCGCTGATCCGCTGTCTTTACAATGCCGAATATTTCGAGGAGGCGCTGGAGCAGGTGGAGGCTGCCATCCGGATCACGGGGGGCAAGCCGATTTTCCTGTTCTATTTGTCAGCGGTATGCTTTGCGTTAGGGAAGTCAAGAGAGGGATTGCTGCAATTGGAAAATGCGATGTCGAAAGCTCCGCGGCTACTGAAAAAGCTCCTTGAGCTGAATCCGGTGATCCTGCAATATCAGCCGGTGGTGGATATCATTGCACGGCACAAAAAGAATAAATCTTTTTGACGATTCCCTTACCAGGAGCCGCTGGAAGCGGCTCGACCGAAGGTCAATCATAAGACCTTTGCTGGAAAAGGGTTATATTTCAAAATACCCTTTTCCAGCACATTATTAAGAGTTTTTAATGATCTTCCGGTATGACTGGTATCGGATTGTTTGCTATTTTTGCGCCGGTCAGCGGCCGGGCGGGAGCCTGCGATATTCACGGCATAGCCCGGGACAACTGGCGGAGGCCGGCGACATTCACAACGGGCGGGAGCCCGCGACATTATTAACGGATCTAACAACACGAGGATGAACTTTAAACTTACGCAAATGCCGGACAGGCTGGAGAAGCCGCGGCAGCATGGAATTACAATGGTCATGGATAAAGGGTTGAGCATCGAAGAGGCGAAGAATTTCCTGAGTGTGGCGCATCCCCATGTCGATATTGTCAAACTAGGCTTTGGCACGTCTTTCGTGACACCAAACCTGCGGGAAAAGATAGAAGTCTACCAATCGTATGATCTTCCCATTTATTTCGGCGGGACACTGTTTGAAGCCTTCCTCGTCCGTAACCAGTGGGAAGATTATATTGCCGTTCTCAAAGACTACGGGATTACCCATGTAGAGGTTAGTGACGGCTCCATCACCATCCCGCATGCTGAAAAATGCGGCTATATCGAGAAGCTGACCAAGCACTTCAATGTGCTGAGTGAGGTGGGTAGCAAGGACGCCGCGCATATCATCCCCCCTTACAAATGGATCGAGCTGATGTCGGCAGAGCTGAATGCGGGGGCATCCTACGTGATTGCAGAGGCGAGGGAAGCGGGTAATGTGGGCATCTATCGCGGCAGCGGTGAAGTGCGGGAAGGGCTGGTGCAGGAGATCCTGACACAGATCCCGGCGGAGAAGATCCTCTGGGAGGCACCGCAGAAAGCGCAGCAACTGTATTTTATCGAGCTGATCGGTTGTAATGTGAACCTGGGAAATATTGCTCCCTCTGAGGTGATAGCGATGGAAGCGATGCGGGTGGGGTTGAGGGGAGATACCTTCCATATGTTCCTGGACAAATGACGCCTGACGATGAGACGATATGGCCTGATAGGATATCCGCTGACGCATTCTTTCTCACAGAAATACTTTACGGAGAAGTTTGAAAGGGAAGGTATAACGGATTGTACCTATTCCAACTTTTCTCTGCCGCAGATCGGGGAATTGACCGGGGTCTTGGCGGACCCGGAGCTTCGCGGCTTCAATGTCACCATTCCATATAAGCGGGCTGTACTGGATTATCTTCATCATAAAAATGAGGTGGTGGCCGCTATCGGGGCCTGTAATTGCATCCGGATCGAAGAAGGGAGGCTGACGGGATATAACACCGATGTGGTCGGATTCGAGCGGTCGCTGGTGCGTCATTTGGCACCTCATCATTCACGGGCACTGGTGCTGGGAACCGGTGGGGCTGCCAAGGCCGTTGAATGGGTACTGCAGCGGCTGGGGATTGTGTACGTTTCGGTGACACGGCGGCCGAGGCCGGGTTCTGCCGATATGAGCTATGAGCAGGTGACTGCGGAGGTTTTGGCGGAGGCTACGCTGATCATCAATACTACACCATTGGGCATGCATCCGCATACAGAGGAATGTCCTCCGCTGCCTTATGAGGCGTTGACGCCCCGGCATTATCTGTTCGATCTCATTTATAATCCTGCGAGGACGCTGTTCCTGCGGAAGGGGGAAGCGCTGGGCGCTGTCGTGGAGAATGGGCATGAGATGCTGATCCTGCAGGCGGAGGAGAGTTGGAAAATATGGAATTCCTGAGGCGCGGGTTTTGGGCGGCCGATCGGGGAGGGCATTCGGGACGCGGCGGTGCGGCTCAGCTCAGCAGTTTTGTGCATACTTCTTTGGGGACCGAGACGATCTTTTTCTGGGCATAGTCATAACAGATCATGCTGGTCCGGGCAAAGGCGACGGGCACCATTTTATCTCCGGACTTTTTTTCCAGCCTATAGTACAATTCGAATCCCACGCGGGAGAATTCGGCGGCAGCGACCGAGGCCCAGAGGGCATCGCCATAGAAAAGCTCGCTCTTGAACTCTATGGTGACGTCGGCCATGATCAGACCTACACCGGCGAGATTCAGCTCGCCATAGTCGTGATGCCGTAGGAACTGGACGCGGATTTCATGAATAAGCGAAAGGATGGAGTCATTGCCGACGTGGCCGCCGTAGTTGAGATCGGTGATGCGAACGGGGATTTCCACGGTAAAGGGAAAATGTTCGGGCAAGAGTAGTTTGGTCTTTGGCATATGCGATCGTTATTGGGTTTGAAGCAGGAAGGCCACCAATTGATCGGCTGCCTTCCGGCGATGGCTATAGCGATTTTTTTCTTCCGGCGATAATTGGGCAAAGCTGCGGGTATCACCTTCGGGCACGAAGACGGGATCATAACCGAAGCCATGGCTGCCGACGGGCGAATGGAGGATATGACCTTCGCAAATCCCTTCGAACAGGTATTCGTGTCCTTGCCAGATCAGGGAGATCACGGTGCGGAAACGGGCGCGGCGGTCCGGGCTGTCATCGAGGCGATGGAGCAGCTTTTCGATATTCTTTTCGAATGAGCGGCCGTCGCCGGCATAGCGGGCGCTCTTGACGCCGGGTTCGCCGTTCAGGGCGGGTACTTCCAGGCCGGTATCTTCGCTGAAGCAGTTTTCCCCGGTGAGCCGATGAATGGTGGATGATTTTTCCGTTGCATTTGCCTCGAGCGTATCGTGGGGTTCGGGAATATCGATATCGATCCCGGCCTGGCGGAGGCTGATCACTTCCAGGGAATCGCCGATGGCCAACTGGATCTCTTCCACCTTATGTGCGTTGTTGGTGGCAAAGATGATGCGGATGCGAGGCGGTTGCTGCGCGGGCGAAACGGGAGCATTCTCGGGTTCCGGTATGGTATGTTCAGGTTGGTTCATACGTCGAACAGGGTTTTCAGGCAGACCCAGAGTTTGCTTTTCAGCAATTTGCTGTCCTCTGTATTCGGCACCAGTTGATCGAGCGCCGGGGAGGAAAGGTACGTACAATCGTCATAGGATAGTTGTTTGAAAGTAGGGAAATTGATGGACAGGCGGATGGCGGTGGGTTCTACTCCGAAGAGCAGGACGATCTTCGGCTGCAGCTGTTGCCGGAGTGCGGCTATCGTTACCGGTGCGGCGGCGTGATTGACGATGGCTACGTCGGCGAGGGTCATCCGGCAGGCCTCGAGGATCTTTGTGAGGAAGGTCAGCTGGTTGTCGGGCATGAAGCCGGAGCCGGGGGAGTGTACGAGCAGGGTGATATGGCGGCG
>PMUF01000066.1 GCA_003167015.1 Chitinophagaceae bacterium
GACCAAAGCATCGAAGATAAAGGTGTCATTCGGACAGGGGCTAAAGCCTAGGGTAAGTGTCATTGTGACTGATTTGTCGGTTCAAGTATGCTGTTGTCTTGTTGATCCAATTGCTGCAGCAATCGGATCAACTCCTCGTTCAACCGCCTGATGGCGGAGCGGATATCCCATTTCGTTTTATCCCGGACACCTATGTCATTGGAAACTGATCTCAATTGAAGAAAAGCGATCTTTTCCTGCAGGCATACATAATGCAAGGCTCCGCCTTCCATCCCCTCAACAACTGCGGCGGTATTTTGTTGATGCCAACGGATGCGGTCGGGATCGGTGGTGATTTCGTTAACGGTTGCGCTGCGGACCGGTTCAAGGGCTGTCAGGTACAGCAATTTCCGGTAGGGGTTGATCAGGCGGCCGGCGGAAAAAGGAGGGGTATCGGGGTCGGTGAGTTTGAGGTCGAAAAGGGTTTTGAATCGGTGATCTTCCCAAACGCCCAGATCGGCCAGCACTTCTTCTTCCACGACAAGGACTTCTCCCGGGGGTCTGCCGGTGAAGCAACCGGCGATGCCGGCCTGGATGACCAGGTCGGGCGGGTGGCGGTCGATCTGTCGCATAAGCGACCAGGCAGTAGCGGTGCTGCCGACGCCGGTGATCAGTGTTGAAACGGAGAGCCGGTCGAGGGAACTGGCCTGAAGAAAGTCTGTAGTAGGTTGAATTTCAAATGATGTGGCGGCGGCCAGTAGGATGTCCATGGTACAAATATCGGAATCATTGACATTGTTACACTATGTATTACCTTTGCGAAAATTTTAGCCATAGCGTTTTAGCCGGCGGTTGCCGACGGTTGGGAGCGCTACACAACTTTGTATATGGTGTATCTGACGCGCCTGGAGCATTTTAATGCAGCACATAAACTGTATAATCCGGGCTGGAGCAAAGAAAAGAATGAGGCCGTCTTCGGCAAATGTGCCAACGAAAACTGGCATGGGCATAATTATGAACTGTATGTAACGATAAAAGGTGATCCGGATCCGGACACGGGCTTCCTGTTCGATGTAAAAAGGCTCAGTTCGATCATCAAAGATCATGTTATCGAAAGGCTGGATCACAAGAACCTGAATATTGAAGTCGATTTCCTGCAAGGGAAAATGTGCTCAACCGAGAACTTAGCCATCGGGATCTGGCAACAGTTGCAACAGCATCTTCCACAAGAGGTTCGGCTGCATGGGATCAAGTTGTACGAGACCCCGAGGATTTATGTGGAGTATTTTGGGGAAGAGGACGTTCGAGGGAACGTCCGAACTTAGAAGCGGTGCTCTGTGCGGTAGGTTGGCAAAAAATATAAAAAATAATTATGAGCGCAGGTGAAAAGAAAGTGGCGGTTTTCCGTAAAGAGCATTTTAATGCGGCGCATCGCATCTTCAATCCCGCGTGGGATGACCGGAAGAATGCCGAAGTATTCGGGAAGTGCAGCAATCCTAATTATCATGGGCATAATTATGAACTGGTCGTCAAGGTGACGGGAGTGCCCGATCCGGAGACGGGGTATGTGATGGATATGAAGGTATTGTCGAAGATTACGGCGGAAGAGGTACTGGAAAGGTTCGATCACCGGAACCTAAACCTGGATACCGTGTATTTCAGGGATCTGAATCCCACCGCGGAACATATTGCTATGGTGATCTATGATCTGTTGCGGGCAAGGATCGATGTTAGTCTGGACTTACAGGTGAGGCTATACGAAACAGAAAGGAATTTTGTGGAATACCCTGCGTGAAGGTCGCGAGGGGCGGGACGCAGGCAAAAAGGAATCAGTTAAATAACCGGATATATGGCCTATAAGAAAATAGAACAGTACGACGAAGAAATCACCGCAGCGCTCACCGGGAATTACCGGCAATCATTGGATTTACTAGGTGAGGACCCCGCCCGGGAAGGGTTGGTGAAAACGCCCGAACGGGTGGCGAAGGCCATGCAGTTCCTGACGCAGGGCTACGGCATGGATGCCCATGCTATCTTGAATTCCGCCAAATTTCATGAAGATGTCAGCGAGATGATCCTGGTTAAGGATATAGAATTGTATAGCTTGTGTGAGCACCACATGCTGCCGTTCTTTGGCAAGGCGCATGTGGCTTATATCCCCAATGGCTGGATCACGGGGCTGAGCAAGATTGCGAGGGTGGTAGACGTGTATTCCAGGCGGTTGCAGGTGCAGGAAAGATTGACGACAGAGATTCTGCATGCCATCAAGGAGACGCTTCAACCGCTGGGTGTCGCTGTGGTTATCGAAGCGTCGCACCTTTGTATGATGATGCGGGGTGTTCAAAAACAAAATTCGGTCACGACCACTTCCGCTTTCTGGGGTGAGTTTGAAAAGAATGAGACGCGCAGTGAATTTACCAAGCTGATCTCTTCTAACCTTCATTAAAAAAGAGCTTATATTTGCAGCCATGCGCCGGTGATGGGTTATTTTCAGTGAAGCCATACCCGGCACATCATAGCCGGCCGGAGGCCGGCTTGACCGATAGGTCAGACATTAGCGCTTTGCGGGAAATGCGCTATTTTCTTTGAAAGCGCATTTTCCCGCACATACTAAACCCCGAACAGAATGAAGCATGCATACGTGTTCCCGGGCCAGGGATCTCAATTTCCCGGAANNGAGCAGGCCAATGAAACGCTTGGTTTTCGGATTTCCGACAGTATGTTCACGGGCACCGAGGAGGAATTGAGGCAGACGAAGGTGACGCAGCCGGCCATTTTCCTGCATTCGGTCATCGCGTTCAAGAGCATAGAGAATAATAAGCCGGAAATGGTGGCCGGTCATTCTCTGGGGGAATTTTCGGCGCTGGTGGCCTGTGGCGTATTAAGCCTGGAGGACGGACTGCAATTGGTGTCGGCGCGGGCGCAGGCCATGCAGAAAGCCTGTGA
>PMUF01000531.1 GCA_003167015.1 Chitinophagaceae bacterium
TATTCAGGTCTACCGTGCCGTTCACATTCACCGTGATCAGGCAATTGCTGCAATTCTGCGGGGGTTCGGAAGGTTCCCAGATAGAACCGGAAGTATTGTGCCAATTGCCCGCCGTTACTGCTGTGTACGTTCCGCCGGTGTACTGTGCGGAAGAGGAAAGAGAGAAAAAAAGGTAAGAGAACACCAGGGTCAGAGTGTAAAAATTTTTCATTTCAGAGATGCGTTAAAATAATAATTGAATGTGGTTTGCTGTCGGTAAACCATAGTCAATAGTGGATTCACTCCATAGCCTGTACCGGACTAATAAGGATTTTGCAAACGGATTGGATCATGTTACTGACGCGGCGGACGCGAGAAGGAGGCCGGCGAACACAAGGTTAGCCAGGGAAAAAGGTTTTACTAAAAATTGGAAGGAATATTGGGTACTACACGGTTAGGAAGCGTGTTACTTTGTTTAGGAAGGGAACGA
Organism: Chitinophagaceae bacterium; assembly: GCA_003167015.1. GTDB lineage: Bacteria > Bacteroidota > Bacteroidia > Chitinophagales > Chitinophagaceae > Puia. The sequence continues at coordinate 470 of PMUF01000531.1, forward strand.
GGAGATAAAAGTAGTAGTATTTTTATAAAAATGCAAGTTGCGGGGCAATTTTTTTTGTTTGAGGCGGCGCGGATGCGTTACACGGGCCCATTATACGGCCTCTTCACCCGAATCAATCTTGGTAAGTCCCAGTTTGTCCAGTGCCAGTTGAGCGGCGATCTGGCTGGCATCTTTTTTATTGTAAGCTTTCCCCTGGGATAACAGTTCTCCATCGACGACTGCCCCCACTGTAAAGAGGCGGCGGCCGCCTTCTACCCTTTCGTCCAGCGTTTCGAACTCGAGGTTCTTTCCATTTTTATTGGCCCAGCCATATAACTTATTTTTATGATTGATCTCCAGGTTCTCGAGGTCATCGAGGAAAAGATAGGGCTGGATCACTCTTTCAACTACCCATTGCCGGGTCTTGAGGAATCCTTTGTCCAGATAGATGGCTCCCACGATAGCCTCCAGCGTATTGCCGAATATCTGACTCATTTTCAGGCTGCTATCGAATTTATTGTAATTGCTGATCTTCTTCAGGCCCATCTTGATAGCGATTTCATTCAACTGGTTGCGGTTCACCATCTTACTGCGCATTTCCGTGAGGAAACCTTCTTCCTTATAGGGATATTTTTTGAAAAGGAAGTCGGCTATGATAGCGCTGAGGATAGCGTCGCCAAGATACTCGAGCCGTTCGTTGTTTTCATCGGCCCCATCTTTGACCGAGCGATGAGTAAGGGCTGTTTTGTATAGAACGGCCTTGCCCGGGGCAAAGCCGAGCACGTTCCGAAGCTGATTTTTGAAAGATGTGACGGCCGCGTCGCTCTTTATGATACGTTCAAGAAGTCCCACATTAACAAGCTACAAATTTTTTATCCAATAAAAAATATATTTTGGCTTTCGGGCCTTCTGCCAGAGCGTGGCTCCGCTCCTAATAGGCATATTTTGAGACTATGACGCAGGCATTATGTCCACCGAACCCAAATGTATTGCTTAAGGCGGCCCGGACTGTCTTTTGCTGAGGTTTCCAGAAGGTGAAGTTAAGCCGGGGATCGAGTTCGGGGTCATCCGTCAGGTGATTAATGGTAGGAGGGACCTTGTCATGTACGACGCTCATTACACAGGCGATCGCCTCTATCACGCCTGCCGCGCCCAGGCAATGTCCGGTCATCGACTTGGTGGAGCTGATATTGACGGCGAAGGCATGTTCCCCGAAAACATCCGTGATAGCCTTTATTTCGGCGGTATCCCCCAGTGGCGTAGAGGTGCCATGCGTATTGATGTAATCAATATCCTCCGGTTTCATTCCGGCATCGCGGAGGGCGGCCATCATCACATTCTTGGCGCCCAGCCCTTCGGGATGGGGTGCTGTGATGTGATAGGCATCCGCCGTGGCGCCGCAACCGATGATTTCGCAATAAATGCGGGCGCCCCGGGCCCTGGCATGTTCGAGCTCTTCCAAAACAAGTACCCCCGCGGCCTCGCCCATGACAAAGCCGTCTCTGTCCTTATCATAGGGTCGGCTGGCTGTAGCGGGATCGTCGTTGCGTTCGCTGAGCGCCTTCATAGCGTTAAATCCGCCTATGCCGGATTCGCTGACGACCGCCTCTGACCCTCCGCTGATGATGATGTCCGACATGCCCAGCCGGATCAGGTTGAAGGCCTCCATGATGGCATTGGTGGAAGAAGCGCAGGCGCTTGTCACGGCGAAATTGGGGCCGCGAAAGCCATGTCGCATGGAAATGTGCCCGGCTGCTATATCCAAGATCATCTTAGGGATGAAAAAAGGATTAAACCTGGGTGTACCGTCGCCTTTGGCGAAATTGATGACTTCTTCCTGGAAGGTGATCAGGCCGCCGATGCCGCTGGCAAAAACGACGCCGATCCTGTCCGGATTCATCGTCTCTTTGTCGATGCCTGCATCCCTTACCGCCTCGTCGCTGGCCGCCAGGGCAATCTGCGTATAGCGATCGACCTTTCGGGCCTCCTTTTTTTCCAGGTACTGCAAAGCATCGAAACCTTTTAATTCACAGGCAAAACGTGTCTTGAACTTACTGGCATCGAACAGGGTGATAGCATTGGCACCGGAAACTCCATTCAACAATGCATTCCAGTAATCGGGTGTATTATTACCTATTGGAGTGAGGGAGCCGATACCCGTAACGACAACTCTTTTCAATTGCATAATGGACTTTAGGATAAATCCGCCTTCTAAGCCCCATTGCTTGAAAAGGCGGATCCAACAAATTTATTGCAGTAAACCAGTAAACTAATCAAAACCGGCGTTATACAGTTCCTGCTTATTTAGCGTGCTCTTCCAGGTAAGCGATAGCCTGACCGACAGTAGTAATGGTCTCGGCCTGTTCGTCCGGAATGGAAATATTGAATTCCTTCTCGAACTCCATGATTAATTCAACGGTGTCCAGAGAGTCTGCGCCGAGGTCATTAGTAAAAGATGCTTCGTTGGTAACCTCAGCTTCTTCCACCCCTAACTTATCGACGATAATCTTCTTAACCCTTGTAGCGATGTCTGACATTGTGGTAATTTTTTTTAGTTATACGGCTGCAAAAATAAAATTTTTGGCCTTACACCAATCAAACCGGGCATTTTTAATTTTTGGGCAAATCAGGCCCGTGGTCCGATCGCCAAAGCCCGATATCCCGGGAAATTGCGGCATTTTCCCCTATTCGATCAATTTTTAGTGTCCCAAATTGACAAATTTAGATAACTTCGTCCTCCCGGTCAAAATGGGTTCAGTAACAGCATGGCTCTTAGGATGATAGATCATGGAACGAAGGAATACCTGCAGATGGTGCATTTGCGGCATGAGATCTTACGAAAGCCGCTGGGTCTGACTTTCGATGACGCCGAACTGGAAAAAGAGAAAGAAGACATCCTTATCGGCGCCTTCGAGGATGACCGCCTCCTGGGGTGTTGTCTCCTTTCGCCGATGGATGCGTCCACCATCCGCCTCCGTCAGATGGCTGTCCCTAATAGCATGCAAGGGAAGGGCATCGGACGCGCCCTTATGATCTTCGCGGAGAATATAGCGCGGGACCAGGGATACCGGAAGTTATGCATGCACGCCCGTAAGACTGCCCTCGGTTTCTATGAGAAGCTGGGCTATACCGTCAGCGGCGAAGAGTTCACAGAAGTGACAATCCCACACTACATAATGGAGAAGGCCTTATAAATCGTGCTTGCCGGCCCGGCTTTCGCTATTTAATCAACCGCAGGTTGAACGGATACCGGTATATCTTGTTTTCACTGGCCTTGACCGTAGCCACAATCACCAGCACTATGTTCAGCACGCTCAGGATCCCCAGCAGGAGAAAGCCAATCAACACGACGACCAGTATCCAGCTGATGATAAAGGCCAACACCATCGTAATTTGAAAATTCAGCGATTCTTTTGCGTTTTCCTCCACAAATGAGGACTGACCTTTTTTAATCAGATAGATGACGAGCGGCCCCAGGATACCGATACCCGGGACGATGGCCAGGAGGTGAGACAGGAGGCCAAGCACCCGGTCGTCATTAGTAGGGGTGAATAGTGGATATTCTTCAGGCATAGCTGTAAAGTTTAGGCAGGATGAATATACTCATTTTAGACGAGAACGGGAGCCAGGGCGAAACTGCTCATCCGCTGCAGAAATACCAACAGGTCGGCCATCGACCGGATATCGTCTACGACCAGCAGGAAATGTTTACCGGCCTGTTTAAGTTTGGCTTTATTCGTATGTTTTTGCAGATATTCCAGTATCCGGCGGAAGGTATCCGATTCAAAATAAGGAGAGTCCGGCCGGTTGATAAAATAACAGCGCAGGTCTTCATTCTTAAGGATCAGCCGCTCAAACCCAAGGCTGACGGCTATCTTACGGATCCGGACGGTGTTGAAGAGGTCCTCGACCTGTGGAGGAATGGGACCGAACCGGTCAATCAGCTCGGCGTGTAATTGCTGCAGTTCCTCTTCCGTATCGCAGTTGTCGAGGCGGGTGTAGAGGGTCAGGCGCTCGGTGATGCTGTCCACATAACTGTCAGGGATCAGGATCTCGAGGTCAGTATCGATCGTGCAATCCTGCACGTAATTTTCCTGTTTAGCGATTTCTTCTTTGAAAAGGTCCCGGAATTCAGTACGCTTGAGTTCGCGGATCGCCTCTTCCAGGATTTTCTGGTACATCTCGAACCCGATTTCCGCCATAAAGCCGCTTTGTTCGCCGCCCAGCAAATTTCCGGCGCCACGGATGTCCAGGTCGCGCATGGCGATCTGGAACCCACTGCCCAATTCACTATGCTGTTCCAGGGTTTGGAGCCGTTTGCGCGAGTCTGACGGCAGGGTAGCGAGCGAAGGCGCCAGCAGGTAACAGAAGGCCTTTTTATTACTGCGGCCTGCCCGGCCTCTCAACTGGTGCAGGTCGCTGAGCCCGAAATGATGGGCATTGTTGACAATGATGGTATTGACGTTGGGGATATCCACTCCGCTCTCCACAATATTCGTACAAACCAGTACATCGTATTTTTTGTCGATGAAATTCAGAATGCGGTCTTCGAGGTCATTGCCTTCCATTTGTCCGTGGGCATAGCCGATGCTGAGGTCGGGGCATAGTCCCTGGATGATAGCCGCCATTTCTGCGAGTCCCTGTACCCGGTTATAGATAAAGAAGACCTGGCCACCGCGTTCCGTCTCGTAATAAATCGCATCCCTGATAAAATCCTCATTGTATCCGTGGAGCTCGGTTTGTATCGGCTGGCGGTTGGGCGGCGGCGTATTAATGATACTGAGGTCGCGGGCGCCCATCAGGCTGAAATGAAGCGTTCTGGGAATAGGTGTCGCCGTTAGCGTCAGGCAGTCGACATGGGTGCGGAGGGTCTTGATCTTTTCCTTGGCTGCCACCCCAAACTTCTGTTCCTCATCGATGACCAGCAGGCCAAGGTCTTTGAATTTCACGTCTTTTCCCAGCAGTGCATGGGTGCCGATGATGATATTGATCTTCCCTTCTTCCAGCCGTTTGAGGGTCTCTTTCTTTTCTTTCGCCGATTTGAAACGGTTGATAAAATCTACCTGCACGGGAAAATCCTTCAGTCGTTCGCTGAAAGTCTTATAATGCTGAAAGGCCAGGATCGTGGTCGGCACGAGTACGGCGGCCTGTTTGTTGTCGCAGCATGCCTTAAAGGCCGCGCGGATCGCGATTTCCGTCTTGCCGAAACCAACGTCTCCGCATACCAGCCGGTCCATGGGAGAAGCCGATTCCATATCCTTTTTTACGTCTGCAGTGGCTGAGCCCTGGTCGGGGGTATCCTCGTAAATAAAAGAAGCCTCCAGTTCCGTCTGCATGTAATTATCCGGCGAAAAGGCAAAACCTTTTTCAGCTTTACGTTGGGCATACAGGCGGATCAGGTCGAAGGCGATCTCCTTGACCCGTGTTTTGGTCTTTTCCTTCAGCTTCTGCCAGGCATCGCTGCCCAGTTTATTGACTTTAGGAACCGTACCCTCCTTGCCTGTGTATTTACTGATCTTGTGGAGGGAATTGATATTTACATACAGGATGTCGCTGTCTTTGTAGATAATGCGTACCGCTTCCTGCAGGCGGCCGTTGGCTTCGATCTTCTGCAATCCACTGTAGACGCCTACGCCATGATCGATATGGGTGACATAATCCCCGGGCTGCAGTTCACGCAGCGTGCGCAGGGTAATCGCTTTATTTTTATTGTAGGCCTGTTTGACCTTGTATTTGTGATACCGCTGGAAGATCTGGTGGTCTGTATAACAGACGATTTTCAGGTCTTCGTCGATAAAGCCTTCATGGATAGAATGAGGAACGGGGGTAAAGGTAATAGCGGCGTGCAGGTCTTCGAAGATCGTACGGAGCCGTTCCAGCTGCCGGGGGTTTTCCGCGAACAGGCAAAGGGTATATTTTTTAGCCTCCCAGGATTTGAGGTCCCGGATCAACAGGTCGAACTGCCGGTTGAAGGTCGGCTGCGGCCGGGTATGAAATTCCAGGATAAAAGGCATGCCTGTAGGTTGATCCTTTTGACCGGCGGGAAGCTGGCCTGCGGCGGAAGGACCGAATTCCACCAGGTGAAACTTCGCCAATTGTTCTTCGATCTGTTGCGCCGTCACAAACTCATCTACGTTAATATCCTTTTTCTCCAGTTTGCCTTCGTCCTCGTCGCCAGATGGGGTGGTACGGGGGGGCCGGGGCTTGCCCGTCAACCGGATTTCCTCCTGCCGGCGGGTATCTTCCGATTCCTTTGCTGTGCGTATAAGATCCAGGAAGAGTCCCAAATCTTCTTCCTGCAGCGCCAGTCGTTCGCGGGTAAAGGCCCAGTCCTGCATCCAGATGACCGTGCCTTCCGGAATGAATTCCAGCAGGGAGATCTTCTCGCCGCTGTCAGACCGGTTATCTACGTTTGGAATAATGTTGACCTGCAGCAATTTACGTTCGGACATCTGGGTCTCGGGATCGAAAATGCGGATGGAGTCCACGTCGTTGCCGAAGAGTTCGACGCGGTAAGGCTTTTCGTTTCCGAAAGAATAGATATCCAGTATTCCGCCGCGAAGGGCAAACTGGCCCGGCTCATAGACGAAATCGGTACGTTCGAAGCCCTTATCCACCAATTTTTCCAGCAGGCCATTGAGGTCGATGGTATCTCCTGCCTTTAAGGAAATGATATTCCCCGAGAGGGTGCCTGGCAGGACCACTTTTTCGAAAAGGGCTTCCGGATAGGTGATAATTAACTTCTTACCTACTCCTGATGGGGCTGCTCCATCGTCCAGGGGGCGGAGGCCGGCGGGCAGGCTGGCGACGGGTTGGCGCATGGCCGTGGAAAGACGGGTCAGCGTTTCCGTCCGCAACATGACATGACTGCTGTTGAGGAGCCGATAGTTCTTTTTATTCTTGAAAGAAGCGGGAAAGTAAAAAAGGTCGAGTGCGTTGGTCAGGCTTTCGACCGTGTTATGCAGGTAGGCTGCCGCCTCTGCATCCTCGCAGACTACCAGGTGGTTCATCTGGCGGGTCATTTCCTGTTGAAAAACGGCACTGATAAGAAAGGCGGGTGAGCTTCCCTGAAGATTTTTGCAGGCTATACGCTGAGGAGCAGACAATAGGAGCTTGTCCG
>PMUF01000466.1 GCA_003167015.1 Chitinophagaceae bacterium
TTTGTCACCGCCGAATACGATTACAGCTATCCTGCATCGCTGAAAAATGCTCTCGAATACCTGTTGCATGAATGGGCCTACAAGCCGGCAGGTCTTGTCAGCTATTCTATCGGTCCCTTCGCAGGGGTGCGGGCGATGAACAACCTCAGGCCCGACCTGCTGTCATTGAAAATCGTGTCATTGGGAGAATGGGTGACCATTCCCTCCGTGGACCAGTTCCTCAACGAGGATGGCGAGTTCGTGCCCAATGAGATGATCCACAACAGTGCCGATCTGATGATCGCTCAGCTGCGGCGCTGGACGAAGGGGATGAAGGCGATCCGGGAGGACAAGTAGGGGCGGCCGACGGATGCGGCAGGGCCTATGGATTGGTGCGGGGCCGAGGTGAAGACGATCAGTTCTTCGTATCCACCATCAGCGGGGTCGAGCCCTTGCCCATGATAATGACTTTTGCATTCGGCGATTTGGCGATCTCGAGCTGGGCCTTGATGAACTCGTACTGGAGTTGCCGGTCCGTGAGGCTTTCGCTGATGATGCGCTGGTAATCGGCGATACCCTGGGCCTCTACGCGTTTGCGCTGCGCCTCCTGTGACTCTTTTTGCAGGACATATTCCATCTTCTGCGCGTCCTGCTCGGCGGTCATTTTTTGTTCGATGCTGGTCTTGACTGCCTGGGGAAGGGTGATATTGCGGACGAGCAGTTGTTCGAGCAGCAGTCCCCGTTTTTGGAAATCGCCGGTGATGGATTCGAAGATCCGGTGCTGGAATTCATCCCGCTTGCTGGAGTAGAGGGCTACCGCGTCATAATACACCGCGTTGTCCCGGATGCGGGTGCGGGTCAGGGGGCGGACGATCTTGTCGGTATAGTCCAATCCCGTCTCGCGGAGGATCGTCGGAGCATCGGCGGGCAGCACTTTGTACAGCACCGTCAGATCGATGACCACTTCCAGACCGTCGGAGGTGAGTACGCGGATGGCGTCATCGCCTTCCTTGGCGCCTTCATCCTTCACCGCGCTCATGGTATAATTCTGCGTCTTGATGTCCATTTTCTGCACTTCCATCAGGGGGTTGATGAAATGCAGGCCACTGCCGAGCACATCGTTTTGCACCCTGCCATACAGGATCTTCACGCCGACTTCGCCGGCGCCGATCTGGACAATGGAGGCGGAGGACAGGCCGGCGATCGCTAAAAGTAATCCAACCACCCGGAGAGGGATGCTGTAACGTCTAAGGTTATCGGTTCGGCGGGCGATGGTTATTCCGGCAATGAGTAGGAGAATCCCCAAAATCAGGAGAAACATAGTGGTAATTTTCAGTAAAGGTAGTCCAAAGCCGGTGAGACCTTGTCCCAGAGTGACAGACGGCAAACGTGGTCGGGAAGTCGTACATTCGGTGAATCAATCAACGGGCATGAAATACAAATGGATAGCATTTGCCGGCCTTGTCATTTTCTGGCAGTTTTCCGCCAGGGCGCAAGTGGACCAGGGGTATCAATCCCTGCATTTTACCTCTGCGCACACCTCCTTCCCGGACACGGGTAGGGTACGTCCACATCTGGACGGCGACAGTGTCGTTCTTCCGGTGGCGGGGCATTACGACGACAGCGCTGTGTTACTGATCATTCCGCCGCAGCTGAAAAGAGACCGGAAGATCGACCTGGTATTCTGGTGGCATGGCTGGCATAACAATATAGACACAGCGTTGCAATTTTATGGGCTGGGCAGGCAATTTGCCGCTGCCGGGTGCGATGCCGTGCTGGTGCTGGTAGAAGCCGCCAAAAATGCCGCCGACAGCTATGGCGGCAAATTGCAGCAGCAAGGGATGTTCAAAGGGCTGGTGGAGGATGTGATGCAGGAATTGAAAAAATATGCGGGCGTGCCCGGGGATGCGGTAGCCGGGCATATAGTGCTGGCCGGTCATAGCGGCGGTTACAGTGTGATAGCGGATATCCTTGCCAACGGCCAGGAGCCGGTCAATGAAGTATTCCTGTTCGATGCGCTGTACGGGCGGTTGCCGGTATTCATGGACTGGCTGCAACAGGATAAGAAGCATCATTTTGTCCATTGGTACACCAATCACGGCGGCGGGACCGATGTCATGAGCGATACCATGATGCTGCAGCTGGGAGATCAGCACCGGGATTATCTGTTGACCGGCGAGCAGCTATTGAGCGCGGCCATGATCAGGGATAACAGAATCCTGTTCGTTCACAGTTCCAGGGAGCATAATGTCATTATCAATAACCCGGACGATTTCAAGCTATTGCTGGAGAACAGTCAATTTCTTCCCAGGAAATGAAGAGATATGTCATTATAGTCCTGCTGTCTATTGTAGCGAGCCAGGTACGGGGGCAGATCAATGTGGACTCCGTGATGAAAGCCGATTCGTCACTGAAGGCTGCGCTGAAGAAGAGGAACCTGACGCTGGAGGGGTATGTCGATGTGTACTATTCCTATGCCGCCAGTCACCCGGTGGGCGGTACACGGCCTTATGTGGTCAACTACAGCAGGGATAACGAGATCAATCTCGATCTGGCTTACCTGAGTCTGAAATATGCTTCCGACAGGGTCAGGGCCACTTTTACGCCCGGCTTCGGGACGTATATGAATGCCAACTATGCCGATGAGCGGCAGACCCTGGAGAACATCCTGGAAGCCTATGTCGGTATCCGGCTATTCAAGGATAAGAATATCTGGTTGGACGGCGGAGTATTCAGCTCGCCATATACGAATGAGACCGTTTATTCGTTCGATCAGCTGACCTATACGCGGTCGTTGGGCGCCGAGAATACGCCTTATTATCTGACGGGAGCGAAACTGACTGTACCGCTGGGGCCGTTATGGACGATCTATCTCTATCTGCTGAACGGGTGGCAGGTGATCCAATCACAGCATGACCCACTGGACGGCGGCTCGCAGCTGGAATACAAACCCAATGACAAATGGGATGTCAACTGGAACACTTATATCGGCAACGAGAGTTCGACCACCAACCCCGATTATAAGCGACGGCTCTTCTCAGACGGGTATGTTACTTATACTCCTTCGGCCAAATGGGCCTTTACTGCCGACGCCTATTCCGGGTGGCAGCAACGGGTGGAGAACAGCGTCGTCAAGACGCGCAACTGGTGGAATGGTAATGTATGTGCGCGATATATGTTTATGCCTGGCAATTCTATTTCTGCGCGGGTCGAACACTACGATGACCCTTATGAGATCCTTGAAAAGGCGGTGACGAATGTGACGAGCTTCAAAGTATCGAGTGCGAGCCTGGGGTATAACCTATCGATCACTGATGATGCGATGGTGAGGGTAGAGGCAAGGTATTTCAAGTCGCCGGTGGGGATCTATCCTTTACGAAATCAGACCGATGCCGATCAGGATCTGTGGCTGACCATCGGGTTGACGGCGAGGTTGAGATGATTTTAGAATTAAAATATATGCGTAAAATAGTTGTCGGAATTTTTTGGCTATTGTTTTTTGTGCAGGTTACGGCACAGAATGTGACCCTGTTGATCACGGATATTCCGTCGCGTCATACGATGAGCCTGAATGGAGCATGGCGGTATATCATCGATCCGTATGAGACCGGATTTTTGGATTATCGGTATAAGGAGATGGCTGAAAAGGATCAGAATGCATATTGGAATAGCGATGTGCCGAAAAGCAAGACAGATAAGATTGAATTTTNNCCCATTGAATTTGGGTATAGTGATAAATATGTGTTGCAGGTGCCGGGTGACTGGAATCACCAGGCGTCGAAATTTGAGTATTATGAAGGAGCGGTGTGGTATGAGCGCACGTTCGATTATAAGAAAGCGGACCCTTCGCATCGGGTCTTTCTTTATTTCGGGGCAGTCAATTACCGGGCAGATGTCTATTTGAATGGAAAGAAATTGGGCATGCATAAGGGTGGTTTTACGCCTTTTAATTTTGACGTTCCGGATAGTGTATTAAAGGAAAAGGGCAACTATCTGGTCGTGCGGGTGGACAACAGGCGGTATGCCGATGAGGTGCCTACCCTCAATACGGACTGGTGGAATTATGGAGGGATCACGCGGGATGTGAGGCTGGTAGAGGTACCGGCCACGCATATTCGTGATTTTTTCCTGCAATTGAGGCGACCTTTTCACCCGGATCCCGAGGATGTCGCGGCTTCCACAGGAGGAGTGTTGGACGGCGTGATCGAGGCGGGCCAACTGGTCGATGGCTGGGTACGGTTAGATGGCGATGAGCCGGTTAAGGAGGTCGTTGTCGAGATTCCGGCGATAGGGGTGAAGCAGACGTTCGCTGTGAGGAAGGGGGAGGCTCGTTTACACCTGGCGTTGGAGTCAGATACGTTGCGGGTTTGGAGTCCTGAATCGCCGACGTTGTATAAGGTGATCGTTCAGGCGGGTACGGACAGGATCGAGGAGAAGATCGGTTTCCGAACGGTGGAGGCCCGGGGGAAGCAGTTGTTGTTGAATAATAAACGGATCTTATTAAGAGGTATTTGTATCCATGAGGAGGTTCCGGGGGTAGCGGGTGGCGCCCGAAGGGCATATTCACGACAGGATGCGGCGCAGTTGTTAGGGTGGGCGAAGGCATTGGGTTGTAATATGGTGCGGCTGGCGCATTATCCGCATGACGAGACGATGACAAGGATGGCTGATTCGATGGGGATATTAGTCTGGGCTGAGATTCCGGTGTATTGGACGATCCAGTTTAGTAACCCGGCAGTCTATGACAAGGCGGAGGCGCAGTTGACGGAGATGATTGAACGAGATAGGAACCGGAGCAGCATTATTTTATGGTCCGTCGGCAATGAGACGCCGGTGAGTCAGATGAGGACTGATTTTATGGTGCATCTGGTGAATGAGGCGCATCGGCTGGATCCATCGCGATTGGTCACTGCAGCGATGGAGGTCAATTATGGATCGGGGAAGGATGTGCATATAGTGGATGATCCGTTAGGGAAATATGTCGATGTGGTGTCTTTTAACGAATATTTAGGATGGTATGGCGGGCTGCCTTCTGCGTGCCGGACGGCGAACTGGAGCACGCCGTATGATAAGCCGATGTTTATCAGTGAGACAGGGGCTGAAGCGTTGGCGGGTTATCATGCCGATAGTCTGACGCGATGGAGCGAGGAATATCAGCAATGGTATTTCCGGGAACAGGTGGCGATGTTTCGACGGATGCCGGATAATTTTGTGGGTTGTTCGCCGTGGATCCTCGTTGATTTCCGATCGCCGAAGCGTAATAATCCGGTGTATCAGGAGGGGTGGAATAATAAGGGATTGGTAGGGCATGACGGGCGAAAGAAGAAGGCTTTTGCGGTGTTGAGCCGATATTATGAAGAAGTGAAGAGGAAGGGGAGTTTTCAATAAAGGATCGGCCTGATTTTTGAAGAGAGGGGTATGGGCGGCCGCTTGCATTTTTTAATTAGTTTTTCTATATTGCGGCATCCAATCAACTCATGAAAAAACTATTCCTCAGCGTATTCTTTATTCCTTTTGCCGGTACGGCAGGGTTGCAGCGTATCCCATCATTATCAACTACTCATCTGGCGGAAGTTCGTAGCGGTCAATGGCCGATGGATCTCGAGCGGGATGTCGAGAGAAGGGATACTTCGTATTCCCTTATTTTCCGTGATCAGCAGTTGGAGACCGATGTTCTGATGGATACGTTAGTCTTTGCCAATCTGCAACAGCTGAAATATTTAGGGCAGGCGCTGACCGTTCTGAAGAGCGG
>PMUF01000489.1 GCA_003167015.1 Chitinophagaceae bacterium
ATAGCGCATGATATCCGAAAGGCGGCCGATGAGCAGGGCGGTACGGGGCGCTTCGCGAAAGGCCTCATAATAAATATTATTCAGGGTATTGAAGAGGAAATGAGGATGTACATGAGATTTCAACAGGTTGAGTTCTGCGAGGCTTTTTTGTTCCAGCATCTGTTCGGCCTGACGCTTGAGCCCAAAATAGGCCAGGGCGATGCGATAGACGAAACTCAGCAGATAAATTATTACGCCGGAACCTCCATAATAAAAGATTTCATTGAACTCGAAAGGTTCGGGCGTTTTAGCGAAAAAGCGGTTGTAAACCCAATAGGCCAGGTGTGCACGGGTAAAGCCGATTGCACTCAGCACCACTACCACCACCACGATATATATCACAATTTGACCTCGCTGATATAGCCGGGGGAACAGGAAGGAGATGTTGCCGTAGATAATAACAGCATAAAAGAAGGTATTCAATACGGTATAGACGGCTGACAGGCCAAAGCCATCGACCGGCAGGAACGACAAGAAAGTGAACATGAATACGAGGCCCCACACCAACAGTTCCAACTGCCTGGGCGTCGCTTTTCGGGGGAATAGGCGCATCGCCAAAAATACTATCCTTTTGTCGCTGTGACCATTCTTTTCAACGCCTTTTTGCTGTTATTCAATGATCCCCATATGATATAGGTAATAAAAGTTTTTTAATTAAGAGGCCGTTTTCGTGATAAAATTCCAAATTTTTATTGACATCTTTTTGGGAGCGTAATTTTTAATTCATTGAAAATTAATGGCTTATATGGATTTTTTATAAACATTATAATTATCCGTAATTAGTTATTGGGCACTGTCTGTTGAAATATGTTGTACCTTTCCATTGAATTTTTAGGTATTGCTTTTTATTTTAATATGAAATATTGGAGACTATGAGCAAAATCACTGTTAAAAGGTTATTACCCTTCCTCCTGCTGGTGGTTGTGGCTGTCATTTCGATTTTTATTCCCAGCGTAGCCCCCACCGTCGATGATTCGAAGTACAACCAGGCAGACGTGACCTGGATCCTGGTTGCGACGGCCCTGGTGTTCATTATGACGCCGGCACTTGGCTTCTTTTATGGCGGGATGGTCAACCGGAAAAATGTCCTTTCTACGATGATGAAGAGTGTGGTTGCCGCCGGTGTGGTAGGGGTCCTGTGGATTGTAGTAGGATATAGTCTTTGTTTCGGCGATGACGTTCATGGCTTCATCGGCAATCCTGCCACTCACCTGTTTTATAAGGGAGTCGTATCCGGTGCTGCCTGGGTGGGTGCACCTACCATCCCGAAAGGTTTGTTCTCCATGTTCCAACTGATGTTTGCGATCATCACCCCCGGGCTGGTGGTCGGCGCTATAGCCGAGCGGATGCGCTTTTCCGCTTATGTGCTTTTCACGGTACTTTTTAGTCTGCTGGTATATGCTCCGCTGGCGCATTGGAGCTGGCATCCGGATGGTTTCCTCGCGAAGATGGGGGCCCTGGATTTTGCCGGTGGTACGGTGGTTCATATCTCTGCCGGTTGTGCGGCCCTGGCGGGCGCCCTGGTGCTCAAACGCAGGAAGGTGCATATCGATCGTATGGAGACGCGTCCTGCCAACATCCCTTATGTCCTGATCGGTACGGGGCTGCTGTGGTTCGGCTGGTTCGGTTTTAATGCCGGTTCGGCACTGAGCGCCGGTCCTCTGGCGGTCTCTGCCTTTTCTACGACCAATACGGCCGCTGCAGCTGCCGGGCTTTCGTGGATGTTCTTCGATGTGTTGAGAGGTAAGAAGCCGTCAGTAGTAGGCTTTTGTGTAGGGGCAGTAGTAGGGTTGGTAGCCATCACCCCTGCTGCGGGTTATGTTGCCGTTCCCCAGAGCATCTTTATCGGCGTACTTGCTGCGATCATCTCCAATATGGCCGTTCATTTCAAAGCCACCAGAACGGTACTGGATGACACGCTGGATGTGTTTCCCTGTCACGGTATTGGCGGTATGGTCGGCATGCTGATGACCGGCGTGTTTGCGACGCTCGCGGTCAACAAAGCAGGCGCTAACGGCCTGATGAATGGCAATCCTTCCTTTTTCTTTATCCAGCTGAAGGCCATGGCGATTGCGGTGGTATATAGCTTTGTCGTATCATGGCTGATCTTTAAGTTCATCAACTTCATCGTTCCGCTGCGCGTCAGCCGGGAAGAAGAGGAAGAAGGCCTGGATGCCAGCCAGCACGATGAGAAGTATACCCAGGGCACTTTGCTGGTGGCTACACCCGAAGGGCTCAGGGAGCAGGAGATCATGTAAAATTCAGTTTGTAACATATTTTTACGGCGCGGCCGGTCCTGATTGGGCCGGCCTCTTTTTTGTAATTCTCCATTTTCGATAAGTCATTCCCTTCCAATCGCCGTACAATTGTAAAAAAAACATTATGAGCAACCATTGGAGCGAATTCAAGCTACGCGTCAACATCAACGCGCCCATCGACAAGGCCTATGCTGCCTGGGCAACGCCCGGGGGGCTGGAGTCCTGGTTTTTAAAGAGGGCAGACCTTACTGCCGGCGCAACCCCGCGTCAACGGGGTGACCAGGCACAGAAGGGGGATGAATATGAATTTCGCTGGTTTGGCTACCCCGACACTACGTCGCATAAGGGAAAGGTCATAGCGGCCGATGGGAAAAGCCAGTTTACATTCACCTTTTCCCAGGAGCTGCCGGTCAGCGTGAGCATTTACCGGGAATGTGAGGAAACCATCGTGGAATTGGTTGAAACTTTCGACCCTACGGATGAAGAGGTTGTCCGAAAGCATTACCTGGGAAATATGAAAGGCTGGATCTTTTACCTGGTCAACCTGAAGTCGGTGCTGGAGGGAGGTCTTGATCTGCGTAACCGCAAGGAGGAGCTGAAGAATGTGCTGACTGCGTAATGGGGTAGGCGGCCTATTTTTTTCGGTAGGCTGAAGGGGAGACGCCGAATCGTTGGCGGAACAGTCCGCTAAAGGATGAAAAACTTTCGAAACCCGTCTGGCGGCAAATGGCCGAGACGGGTTGTTTTGTTTCCGTCAGCAGCTGCCGGGCAACGGTCAGCCGTACATCAATGACAAATTGATGTGGGGTTATGCCATAACAGTCCCTGTACATCCGCAGGAAATGCTGAGGGTTCATCATGGCCGATTCGGCCATGGCGTCCAAAGAAATAACAGCCGGGTAGTTCGCGAGTATCCATTCCCTGGCCGCGGACAGCCTTTTATACAACTCGATGCGGGTCGAGCGCCGTGTCACGGGCAGCCTTTCGGATACCCGGTCGGCAGCGATGGCCTCCCGGATGAATTCCTGCAGGATATCGCGGACCATCGCATCGGCCCTCAGCGCGCTGAAGGACGAGCAGCTATTGCCCAGCTGTGCCAGCCATTCCAACCGTTCGTGCAACCTGCTGGTCATCGGATGTACCCGCTCCAACCAGCAAAGGTCCGCCTGCTGGCGGGTCAGGGCGTCCTTCACCATATCCGCGCGAAAGAAAAGCAATAAAGGCTGTACGTCGGGATGGGGCAGGTGTACGCTCAACAGGCTATCCTCGTTGATCAATAGATAGCGGCTGCTGTCCAGCGTCGATACTTCCCGGTTGACCCCGTAGCGTCCACTGCCCGTCAGCATGGTGAGGATTCCCGGGCCGGGAATATGCTCGGGGCACGTATATGGGCCAGCCGTCCTCTCCGACAAAAGGGTATGATCGGAGAAGGTAATCACNNCAAGAAACTATGGGATTATCATCATCTGTACCATACCCCTGCGCCATCGGACTGTATCCTGGTGCTGGGGAGCCTCGATCTCCGGGTCGCCAACCGGGGTGCGGAGCTGTATCTGCAGGGGCTGGCGCCGATCCTTATCTTTTCAGGGGGATTGGGCAAAGTGACGAAGGACATGTGGAAGGACCCCGAGGCTGACCTTTTTGCCCGGATTGCCCTGGACATGGGCGTACCGGCGGAGGCCATTTTTATCGAAAACCAGTCTACTAATACGGGGGAGAATATCCTGTTCACCCAACAGCTGCTGGAAGACAAAGGGCTGCATCCCCGCACCTTTCTGCTGGTGCAAAAGCCCTATATGGAAAGAAGGAGCTATGCCACCTTCAAGCTGCACTGGCCGGATAAGGAACTGATCGTTACTTCTCCCCAAATCCTGTTCGAAGATTACCCCACGCCGGAAGTCCCGATGGAGAAAGTGATCGATATGATGGTAGGCGATCTGCAGCGGATCAGGATCTACCCAGAAAAAGGTTTTCAGATCCCGCAGGAGATACCTGACGAAGTTTGGAAGGCTTATGAGAAATTAGTCGGCTGGGGGTTCACCCGGCATTTGGTGTCCTGATTATGGCGTAAATTCGGGGATATAGAACGACTGTTCGATGAAAACAACCTTATCCATTTTGAAACCTATCAGCAGGGGGCTGAGCCGGCTGAAATGGGAGTTATCGATGTCCTGGCGGGCCGCTAAAGTCGATTTTATCCCATCGCAAAAAAATGTGCTGCTATCCTTTTGGTATGACTTTGATTCTTTTAAGGTCAGGAGGCCGGGGGCTACGATTTATACTTTTTTGGATACCCGGGTCGTGTACATCAAAGAAAAACTGGAGGACCCGAAAAATTCGCACAGGAGAAGGCAGCTGTGGGGCGACCTGCTCGATGCCTTGCATCAGCCACGTCTTCGTAAGATAATCATAGTCTTTCTCGAATCATCGCCGCCGGAAGATCATTATCTGCCGGTGGTGGAGGCCATGAAGCGTGCCTGGCGGGATGATGGGGAACTGCCGGAACAACCCGGTGTGCCTTCGGCAGGCGTTGAAACCGAACAGCCCCCGGGAGAAAGTAAAGAGGGCGGCCCGCCGGGCAATCCGCCGGAGCTTATGGCAAAAACCTATTATATCGCTGCAGAGTTGTACTACGAACTGTCGGGCAGGCAGGATGAATTCCAGGTGCTTTGCCGGCAGATGGATGAACTGACAGCATTCGTAAAAAGGCAATTCAAGGTGGCGCGACTTGCCGGCACGTTTGACAAACTAAAAGGATACACCTATAAAGCAGTGTTGACCGGTCGCGATGCGGCAAAAAAAGGTCAACTCAGACCTCATTTCCGGCAGATCGCCGACAATCCCCAGGTATTTGGCGAAGCCATTACGGGTCGGGCCCGCGAAATCCTGGCTGAACATTTCAATTAACCGGCTATTATCTTCGAAAAAAGGTATACCCTGGTCTTTTTCAAGGTATACCCGTCCCCTTTTTTCTCTGTTTGGAGGGCTATTTTGCATTTGTAAAATTTAAGCCCGATGAACAAGAATAAAATCAAGCTTCTTTCGAAGCCAACCGACGCTTTCCCCATCAGACAGGTGAACTTTCATCTGCCTGAATCGGAATATTTGCTTTTGCGTAAAAATGCTGAGGCGGCGGGGATGTCTTATTCAGTATATATCCGGCATCTGAACATGGAAGGCAAGGTGATTGCCCGGCTGAACGAAGAGGACAAGGCACTCTTCAGGGAACTGGTGGCCATGTCCAACGAACTACATCAATTGTGGAAGATAGCCCGCGATCAGGGAGTCGAACAGGCAATGGCTTGTTTTGAAGCCGGCCGCGATGCTGTGGACAAGATACTCAATACACTAAATCATGATAGGCAGAAATTATCCACCCGCAAAGTCTTTCCTTCGCCAGAGCAGGTATCTGCTCCAGGATCAGACCAGGGCCGAGTCCCTTTATCAGGAAGGGGTCCGGGGACACGATTACCGGCTGATGGCCCGGGATTTCGAGATGATCCATCAATTACATCCCGGGAGGACCCACCCGGTCTTCCATTCGGTACTGGATTTCCACCCTGATGAACGATGGGACAACACTAAAATGGTCGAGATCGCTCAAAAATTCCTGCCGGAAATCCGGATGATCAATACCCAATATGCCATTATCAAACATACCGATACCAGCCATACACACATGCATATTATAGCTAACAGGATAGACTACAACGGGAACTATATCCAAACTTATCCGGAGATCCTCAATAGTAATGATGCGGTGAGAAAACTGATCAGGGAATACAACCTGATACCGGCGGGATCGAAAGACCTCCGTCAGACCAATTTCGATGCGTTGGATAAATCGGAGACGCGGAAATACGCGATCTACCGCAGCATCAGGGAATGTCTGCCTGGTTGCCGTGGCCTTGAAGAACTGGAGCAAAAACTGCTCCTGTCGGGCATAGAAACCCGATACCGGATAAACCAGGGGACGGGACAAAAAATTGGCATCAGTTTCCACTATCAGAACGAGGCTTTTAAGGGAAGTAGTATCGACCATGACTGTTCGCTGCAGGCTTTGCAGCACACCCTGGCGCTCAAACAGGATCTGACCCAATGGGAGGCCGAAAAGCTGACGCTGAGAGCGACGCAAGTGCAGCAAGAGCAGCTTTCGCAGGCAAAAGAGGCCATGGAACAGCAGCAACGGCAAAAACAGGAGCAGGAATTGCGGCAGCAGCAAAAGCAGCGGCAGGAATCGGATCAGCAGGAAAGCCGCCGGCAGACGATACGGCAGGTCCCGAGGTTAAGAATACATCATTAACAGCAATTAAAATGAATAATTATGACTGACGCAGTGGTAGAAAAATTGGTCCAGAAGGTAGCCAATATGTTGGACGAAATAAGTGATTTGAATATTCAGGTGCGGCGCCTGACACCGACCCAGGAAACGCTTAATCGGACCAACGAACGGATCGATGCGATACTTGGGGCGATCAAGCAAATTGAAAACGGGATCAGGAGCGATGAGAAGAAGATTGCCGAATTGGAAAAGCAGACCCAATCAGTGGAGGGAACATTAGGTAAACTGAACGGAACCATGTTGGAGTTGAAGTATAACAACGAGGAGATCAGCGGGAATACGCTTTCCGTAAAGCAGCATGCAATGGCTGCCAACAGCAGTAACGAAGGCAGGTTCAAGCAATTGGAGAACAAACTGGAGGAATGGTTTGGGGGGCACACAGTAGCACTGATCGTCCTGGCCGTCGTGCAAGCCGTGGTCCTGATTGTCGTCCTGGTACGGCACTGATCCTTCAGAAATACCGGAGCCAGGTCTTTTCGGGATGCGTGGCCTTGTAGCGTCCGTACCAGCGGCAAAGGGGGTAGAGGGCAATGACTGCGCCGAGCCAGATTGCGTAAACACTGGCGATGCCGAGGCCGCCGCCATTGNNGCCGGCCGGAAGCCCTGTAAGAGTAATACGACAAGTAAGATGCCATGTATCAGGTAGAGATGAACGACAAAATAGAACAGCGGCACGCGGCCATAGACCAACAGCGTACGGGTGATCCGGTTGTCGCGCTGCTCAGCCGCGGCCAGGATAAGGAAGAGGCCGCCAAGCGTGAGGAGAGAGAAGAGAAGCGAAGGCGGATATTTGTTGACGTTGAGAAAGGAAAGTAAGGTAAACAGGGGGGATTTTTGCGCCGACCAGGGGCTGGGGTCGCCGTACCGGTTGGAAAGACGCAAGGCTATAAAAAGAACCAGCGTGCCGAGGCCGAGCCGGAGGAATAGTTTTTTTCGTTGCGGGGCCGGTTTTTGGAACCAGCGGCTGGTTGCAAATCCGGCCAGCATGATACCCAGCCAGGGAATGACGGGATAGGCGATTACGATGAGCAGGTGGGGTGTCACCTGGAAGCCGCCGGGCGAAAAGAAGA
>PMUF01000082.1 GCA_003167015.1 Chitinophagaceae bacterium
TGCAAAGATCATAGCCATTCATACCCGGAAGATTGATATCCAGGATGACAAGGTCGAACCTCCTGGATGTCAGAAGTTGGTAACCGATCTTGCCATCATAGGCCACCTCGACATAAAAGCCATTTTCCGTCAGGCCCATTTTCAGCGTATCGGCGATCTTCTTTTCGTCTTCGACGATCAATATGTTTCTTTCATCCGCCATT
The DNA here is from genome assembly GCA_003167015.1 of Chitinophagaceae bacterium. GTDB lineage: Bacteria > Bacteroidota > Bacteroidia > Chitinophagales > Chitinophagaceae > Puia. Next base: position 204 of record PMUF01000082.1, read on the forward strand.
CTTTAGCAATATTAGCTACGAATTTTCTAACTATCAAAGAATTGCCCCGCCAATCATCGGCTCTAATCCAATTCTAATCAGACTCTAATTATCCGTTAATCTTCATGGTCTATATTGGCGGATTTACAGAAAGTTCCCTTGCGGCGGAAGTTCATGTGCTGTTGCCTGGTTTTCTTCTACGGCCGGAGCGGCATTTCCGGCATGAGTGACGTCATGGAAATACTGCGTTCTTAGATGATCGTAAAAAGAGTGTTTGTCGATCACCAGGGCAGCCAGGCTCGCGGCCATCCCCGCGAGCATCAGGTAAAAGATGACGTTGTGCCTGTCCGTCATTTCCAGCACTAAGATGGCGGAGGTGAATGGGGTCCTCGTAACACCGGTTAAAAATCCTACCATTCCCGACAACACCAGGAGATTAGTGTCGGTGGCGGAAAGATGAAACCATCCGGCGAGCAAGGAGCCCACGCTGGCCCCGGCGGCAAGGGAAGGCGCAAATACGCCACCGGCTGCTCCGCTGGTGAAGGACAAAACGGGTCCTGCTATGCGTAAAATGGCAATATACCAGGGGGAATATTTTTCATTAGTAAACAAGACCCTTGTGATCAACTCCTTCCCGGAGCCAAACATGCCCTCCGTCACAAACACAGCTAAAGAAGCAACGATCAGTGCGCAAACGACCAGGTAGGCCAGGTGCTTATAATCCGCCTTAAAGGTCTTTTTCCACCGGAATAAGCCCAACATCAATTTGGAAATGGCGCTGCCGGTCAACCCGCAAAGGATGGCTGCCAGGACAACAGGTAGGAAAATAAAGCCGGAAAGATGGCTGACATCGGGATATCCCAGATACAAATAAGGCCCCAGGAAGGCCTGCGCCGTGAGGCCGGCAATGATGATCGCCGTGAAGAGCGCAGTTTTAAAATAGCTGATATGTGTCTTCGTCAATTCTTCCACGGCAAATACAATACCCCCTAATGGTGTATTGAAAGCCGCCGCCAGACCCGCAGCGGCTCCCGTCATGATCATATTCTTTTTGGAGATTCTGGGCCACCAGGCGGGAAGCCATTGGTTGATCTTCCAGAACACCGATCCCGCGATCTGGATGGTAGGCCCTTCCCGGCCGATGATTCCGCCACCGAAGACCATCACGAGACTTGAAAGTATCTTTACAAGAATAACTTTTATGCTTAAGAGTCGATTTACCAGGATAGAAGAACGCGGCGAGCTCAATTCAATGGCGGCCATCACCTGCGGGATGCCACTTCCGCGGGCGTATGGAGAGAATCTTTTTACCACCCACCAGGAAAGAACAAAGCAACAGGGGGTGATCAGGAAAAATAGATACGCGTGGTGGTGATAGATATAAGCCGTCCCATGCTCGGCGAGGGCGAATAGCCGGGTATAAACTACGGCAATAAGACCTGTGATGACGGAACCAACTAAAAAGGGCAGGGCTTGCAAGAGATTCTGCTTAACCTTTTCGCTACCGATCTTTTCAAAAAGAGTTCTCCCCAGTGATATTTTTTCTTTGATCATTTCAAACATTGTATTTATAACGGACCGATGCGTCGGACTCTTTATCGGAAGCGCATAGGCGGATGGGTGCCATTGGTTGCAAAGGTAGACACTGCGATCCACACGCGGGGGGCCAGCCGCGCCTTGTTGGGAATTCTAATGCTATTCTAATGTGTTTTTACTTTCCTGGTAAATCTCCCGATGGTGAGGCCCTGCACAATGATGGAAAAGAGCACGACAATGTACGTAATGACGACAAAGAGGTCGCCATGCATATTGGCAGGGACAGAAAGAGCCAGGGCTACGGAGAGCCCGCCCCGGAGTCCGCCCCAAGTAAGAATGCCGATCGCATTTTTTTCAAAGCAAGTATTGTACTTCAAGAGGCTGATGGGCAAAGAGACAGATACATAACGGGCAAGCAGGACGACAAGGATCGAGGCCAGGCCCAGCCAGAGAAGAGAAGGAGTGAAGGGGATGACGAGCATTTCGAGGCCGATCAGGAGGAAGAGAATGGCATTCAGCAGGTTATCGACCAAGCCCCAGAATTTGTCAATATAGTCACGCGAGATGGTGCTCATGGCGGTGAGGCGGGTTTTGTTACCGGTGATGATACCGGCGACGACCATAGCAAGGGGGCCGCTGACCCGGAGCTTGTCGGCGAGGAGGTATCCGCCCATGACGAGGGCCAGGGTGATCATGACCTCGACCTGGTAGTAGTCGATGGTCCTGAGCAGCAGGAAGCCGACGGGTTGTTGGAAGCGACGGCATAGAAGGTACAGCAGGCTGCCGACGAGGGCAGTAGAAATAAGGACGCTAATGGTGGAGAAGGTTAAGATCGAGTTTATCTCCTGCCTGAGCTCCCGGGCATTAATATGGATAGCGCCGGCAAAGAGAAGGAAACTCAGCATGATTTTTATGAGAATGGTATAGAAGTCGATGCTTCGGATGAACGTAGTGGCGTCCCGGAAAATCCCGGGTTGAATGAGACCGATGCCGAGGATGGCCAGGGACGCCACCAATGATATAATCATGACGCCGATAATGTCAGGTAGTTTGATAAATCGGTAGTTAATATAGCTGAATAGAGCGGCCAGGACGGTTATGATGGCCAGGGCATTATACAGTTGCATATGCATAAAAATATAACAAAAAAAACGGTCCATCCTTCAAATAATAAGAGAGGCCGCCCTTTTTTGGGCGGCCCCGTACACTACGAAAACACAGTTTACATATTAGTTTGCCTGGAATTTCTTATAATCCAGCCCTAAATTCTCCAATACGCTGACGAACATCCCTCTTGTATTTTTGACATTTCTGATCTCTTCTATTTTGTCGTCTTTCAGCGTTATTTCGAGCTCAGCCAGTAAACCGTCAACTTTTCTGTTGGTGGCAGGAATTTCGTGCCATCCTCGCATTAAGGCGGGAATAGAGTGAGAATTAGTGCCCGTAATTTTCAATTTTGCCGTCACTTTGTCACCATTCGTTTTGACATTTTGAATGGTGAATTTCAAGTCGGGCATGCCCTGACAAAGGGAACGAAAGGCGGAGATATAGATTGGCCTGTTTACCTCTTTTCCTAACAGGAGAGCTCTGAAATCATCCGCCAATATGGTGTTGGCCCTTTCAAATTTGCCGGTTTCGATATCGGTAAATACTTCGTTGATTAAACTATTCGTGTTCATTTTAAAATCCTCCTTTTTTGTTATTAATTAAAATACATAAAAAAAAATTCCCACGTGACATGCTATTTCGGGGATGTGCACATTACTAGCTGTTCAGGGTTGAACTGTTATAGGTCTTCTTATTGAAAGTTATCTTACTGCAGGAGACAAAATAAAATTACGTCATTAAATAAATTTAATCAGCGTAGAACAAGTATCATAGCAAACATTTAACACAGTTGACCAGTTTTTAAAATCTGGAATTAATAATAGCATGTATCCTATGCCGTTATATTTGTAGTCAATTTGTTGGTATTCTCATTTATAAATTTACCTGAAAGTCAATGATCCGCCAATAGTTGACCATTCGGGTTAAAAAATAGGATTTTTCTGCCCAGATCACTCTTCGTTACTACAATATGATATTGGGTCACCCCGCCCGACAATTGCAAGATATAAGCGGACGTCTCCTTCCAATCGGCGTATTTACAAGATTTCAGGCTGTCCGCGACTATTGGTGGCAGGCTATCCCATTGAATTGCTTCCTCGGTACTGATCCAGCTGCCGGTAGTCGCAAACTTCGCTTCACACCGCACGCCCTTGATATTGAAAAAGGCGGCAAAATTGTTTATTTTATCTTTCCATTGTACGTCCAAAGCGTCAGGAAACATTTTATTAAAGTTACTGGTAACCTCTGAAGGGGTGGGTCTGGCTTGCCCAAGGCAAAGCATGCTCATTAGATTCAGACCTACCAGCAATACCCATAAATTAAGTTGCTTCATATTGGCGTTTTTATGGCAATCGATCAAAAAAATTTTAACTGCTGAAGTCAAATCAAACGTAAAAAATAGTTCTTAAAATGGCATTAGAAATGGATTAGAATTCTGTTAGAATTCGTAGGCAAATGCAGAAGATTTTCAATCTCTAATCCCATTCTAATACCGATCTAATTGTCTTTTAATCCGTGCGGTTTACTTTAGAAAGAACATTAAAATGGTGGATCCGATGACCCAGGCATCTGATAAAACCAAATAAAACCAACTAAAACTAAGGAATGATTATGAAAAAGGTACTTTTTGCGGGTGTGATCATATTAATGGTGGGTGGCCTCAAGGCTCAGTCGATAGCGGAAGCGCGGAAACTGTTGTATTACGAACGCTACGACGGGGCCGCCCATCAATTGCAGGCGCTGCTGAAAGCAGACCCTAACAATACGGAGGCCTGGTGGCTGCTGACCGAAGTCTATTTGCACCGGCATCAGTTGCAGCAAATAAGCGATAGCCTGAATAAGATGCCGGTATCTTTGGGCGAACAGCCCTTCGCCCTCTGCGCGAAGGGGCAGATTCTGCTGGAACAACACCAAAAAGATAGCGCAGCGTTATATTTCAATAAGGCCCTGGCCATTACCAGGGAAAAAGATCCTGTCATCCTTTCTGCCATCGCTCAGGCGCATCAGCAGACTGATTCCGGGGATGCGCAATATGCCGTAGAACTGTTGAATAAGGCGATAAAAAAAGAAAAACATAACCCGGAACTATATGTAGAGCTCGGCGATGCCTATCGAAGGCTCGGGGATGGGGGCGGTTCCTACCAGGCCTACCAGGATGCGCTGGCTGAGAACGGCAAATATGCGAAGGCTCTGTACAAGACGGGGAAGATATTCGTTACACAGAATAATCCCGAACAGTATCTGAAGTACTTCAATGCTGCCATCGCCGCCGACAGCCTCTATGCGCCCGCCTGGTACGAGCTATATTATCACTATTATTTCCGGGATGTCAACAAGGCCATGGACAATCTCAAACATTATATCGCGACAACGGACCCGGGCATCCTGAACGATTATCTGGTCACCGATTTGCTGTACTCGTCACGAAAGTATCAGGAGGCTATCCAAAAGGCCCAACAACTGATCGATCAACTAGGGGGAACCTCGGAACCCCGGTTGTACAAGCTGATCGCATATTCTTATAAAGAACTGCGCGATTCCGCAAAAGCCCTGGATTTCATGCAAAAGTATTTTAGCAGACAATCAGATACCGGATTTGTCGTCAAGGATTACGAGACCATGGGTCAAATTTATGACATGCTGAACAGTCCGGATTCGGCGGTCGCCTACTATGTCAAAGCGAGTACCCTGGAAAAGGACAGTATAGAACGTATAGCCTATGCCAAAAAAATAGCCGGATTGTACAAAAAAGTAGAAGATTATTCTAGCCAGGCATTATGGCTGGGGAAGTATTACCAGGGAAATTCAAAAGCTACTAATCTTGATCTTTTTAATTGGGGGCTGGCTTCATATATGGCAAAGGAGTACCCGATGGCTGATAGTATTTTCGGGATGTATGAAACAAAGTACCCTGAGCAGGATTTCGGCTATTACTGGCGGGCGAGGAGTGACGTGGCCATCGACACAGCGATGCAGACAGGAATGGCTATTCCGCACTATCAGAGGCTGATTGAAATCATCAGCAAAGACACGTCAAACAGAACGAACCGTAAGCATCTGATCGAATCCTATGGTTATATTGCGGCGTATAAGGCGAATATGGAAAAAGACTATTCCGGTTCCATTGACTATTTCGAAAAGCTGCTGGAACTTGACCCGACCAATTCGGATGCGCGGAGATATGTCGGGATCCTTAAAAAGAACCTGAGCAAGGTTGAATTAAAGGCTTCGGCAAACGCCACTCAAAATGGGCATGGACGCTAAGAGCCGGCAATAAATACATGTTGCTGCGATTCGGCTTTGTCGCCTTCGGGAATGATGTAGTCCCATTTGTCGACTGGAGTGCTGTTTTTAATGGATTCGACAGTTGTGTCGACGAGGATTTTTGCGTTTTCCCAATGTACTGCTGTGATGTGGCGGACGGCTACCAGGACATTTTTGCCGCCGATCCAATGGTGCGTGTGGACGACGAGGTAGTTGATCGGAGCTGAATAATTCTTCCCGGAGCGGTTCTTCGGGTGCCGAACGTGCGGTGTCGTTGCTCATGCTACTGTTTATTTTTGGGGATCTCTTTCCGCAGGTCTTTCTCGGCCTGCGACCAGTCCTGGACGTCGTGGCCGTTGTGACGGCCTTCCTTTACATATAGGCCATAGGCCCGCGCGGCGATCTGCGGTGTCAGATCAATTCCGCTCCTGGCGTCCCCGGTCTTGTTGTCCTCCATCTTGTTTTCGCCGATCTTGGGTTTGACCCTGTCAAGGATTCTGTAGGCGAGCAATTTAACCCGGTCGGTGACCAGGAACCAGATCAGCGCGTATCCCCAGACAAATCCCGCCCATCCCCATCCAAGGGGTGTCATGAACAGGCCATAGACCGCTATCAGGGTGGCAATGACCTGTGTGCCGACCACGGCTATCCAGAGTACCTTCGCCGGTTTGATGGACCAGAATGCTCCCCGGGTACGGGTGAGGAATATGGTCAGGTGACCCGCCACCGACAACTTCAGATACATCAGCGTTTGGATATGCGCATGGTCAAGGTGAAATACGCGCTCGCCGAGATAGAAAAGGCCAAAGGCGGCAATAACGCCTATAACGCCGAGGATGGTGGAGATGCCCAGCACCATGCGCATATTCCAGGCTTCCGGCTTATTTTTATAACGAACGTTGTCATAGGCGATGGACAGGATGGCCCCGTCGTTGAGCAAGGCGATCATGACGATCATGACGGCAGTGACAGGGTAGAAGTTGAACACCAGGATCGCCAGGGTCATAAACAACAGTACCCGAAGTGTTTCGGCGATGCGATAGATCGCATAGCTGTTCATGCGTTGAAAGATCTTCCGGCTCTCTTTGATGGCGTCGATGATCACCGACAGGCCCGGTGTCATCAGCACGATGGCCGCCGCCGCACGTGCGGCGTCAGTGGCGCCTGAAACAGCGATACCGCAGTCGGCCTTCTTTAGTGCAGGGGCGTCGTTGACGCCATCACCGGTCATGCCTACAATATGCGCTCGTTTCTGCAGGATCTCCACGATGCGGAATTTGTGTTCCGGGAAGACCTGGGCAAAGCCATCGGCCTTCTCGATGGCATCCGCCACCTCGGGCGTTTTTTGGTGCGCTTCATCACCCAGGGTATCGGCATCGAGGATATTCGTTCCCATCCCCAGGGTCCTGGCAGTCTCCAGGGCGATAGCTAATTGGTCGCCGGTCACCATTTTGACCTTCACGCCCATCTGCAGTGCATTGGCGATGGTGGCTTTGGCATCTTCCCGGGGCGGATCAAACAGGGGTAAAACCCCTTCAAACTGCCATCCCCCATCCCCTTCGGCCCATGCCACGCCCAGAGAGCGAAAGCCTTTGGCGGCAAATCCGTTGACGGCCGCATCTACGCCGGACTTTACCTGATTTGCATTGCCGGACAATTGCATAATGACCTGTGGCGCACCCTTGGTGATTTTGATGATTTTCCCATCCGGCGCCTTGACGGTGGTTTCGGTGCGCTTGTGAACGGGGTCGAATGGTTGGAAATGGGTGACCTGGTAACACTGCAGCGCCTTTTTATCTTTCAATCTGCTGATGACGGCCAGGTCTATTGTGTCTTTATCTTCCGCCCTGGATGCCAGCGCCGCATGGAGAATGACTTGCGCTGCCGGGATATTGTTTACCGTGAATGGGTCGCCGAGGGTGAGTTTATTTTGGGTCAGCGTGCCTGTCTTGTCGGCACAGAGGATGTCTACGCCGGCCAATTCCTCGATGGCCGCTAACCTGCTCACAATGGCCTCTTTCTTTGCCAGCAGCCGGGCCCCTACCGCCATCGTCACCGACAGCACTGTGGGCATGGCGACGGGGATCGCCGCCACGGTCAATACCAGCGCGAACTGTAAGGTGGAGATGATCGGATCACCGCGAAAGATGGCGACGCCGATAATGACTGCCACCAGGACCGCGGCCAGCACGATGAGGTAGTTGCCGATCTTGAGCACGGCGCGTTGAAAATGGCTGGCGGTCCGCGCACCCTGCACGAGCTCGGCCGTCTTGCCGAAATAAGTATGGGTGCCCGTGGCATAGACCAGCGCCTCTATTTCGCCCCGCCGGACGATGGAGCCGGAAAATACGGCCGCACCGGGTTTGGGGGTTACGGGTAGGGACTCTCCCGTGAGTGCGGACTGGTCCACCTGGATCGGGTCGCCTGGCAACAGGCGGGCATCGGCAGGTACAATATCGCCCAGCCGCAGGCGGATGACATCTCCCGGAACCAGTTCGCAGGCATCGAGGTTGATCCACTTTCCGTCCCGTCGCACCTTGGCCTTGACAGCCAGCCGGGCCTTTAAGGCAGCAATGGCGTTGCCGGCTTGTCGCTCTTCCCAGAAGCCGACGATGGCATTGGCAAATAGCAAGACCAGGATAATGAAAAAGTCCGGCCAGTGCCGGACCACTCCCGATAGGATAACGGCTCCTTCGATCATCCATGGGATGGGACCCCACAGATAGCCGAGGAATTTCAGGAGAGGGTTCGTTTTTTTTTCCTTGATCTCGTTGGGACCATATTGTGTCAGTCGTTTTGCGGCTTCGGCCTGGGTAAGACCTTGCGGGGAGGACTTCAGTTTGGACTGTACCTGGGCCATCGGGAGGATTTTCAGGTCGTCCTTCGGGTCGACCTTCGGATGTAGCTTCTGGCCGGGCTTGGTTGCTGGCGCCTTTGGCTGGCCGGTATTGTCTGGCATAAATAAGTATTTCTTTATTTTTTCACGCGATAGCCCATTCCATTTCCCTGGCGTACAGGCCGCGTCGCGCGGCGTGGTTGCACTGAGCGCGATGATATAATGCTTGCTGTGCCGCCGGCACGTTGGCCTGCTCTCCATGCCAGATGGCCAAAGCCGGTTGCTGGATGGCACGGGCAAAGGAGAAAGAAAGGCCCCACGGCATTTTACCCGCGAACCGGACCTGCATGGCATTCAACCGCGCTGATGCCAGTTCACCGGACTGGCCGCCTGACAGGAAGGCAATGCCAGGAACGGCAGCAGGAACGACGCGCAGAAAACATTCTACGGTGGCATCAGCTACCTCGTCTGTGGTTGCCTTTTGGGGACAGATAAGACCCGGGACCACCATGTTAGGTTTTAGGATGATGCCTTCCAAACAGACCCCTTGCATATAGAGCTGGTTAAAAACAGCATGGAGGACAGCGGTCGTTGTCTCTCTGCACTGTCCGAGGGTATGCACGCCGTCCATGAGCACTTCGGCCTCGACGACGGGTACGAGCCCGGCCTCCTGGCATAGGGCAGCATAACGAGCCAACGCCTGCGCATTGGCCTCGATGCAGGCACTGCCCGGAATGCCTTGCCCCATGGCAATCACTGCCCGCCATTTGGCAAAACGGGCGCCCATCCCGCTATATTCCCGAAGGCGATCGCGCAGGCCGTCCAGCCCTTCCGTTATTTTCTCGCCGGGATGGCCGGCCAGTTCTTTTGCGCCGGTGTCGACCTTGATCCCCGGAATGATTCCTTCATCGGCGATGATCTTGATGAATGGGTATCCATCAGCATCATGTTGGCGGATGGTCTCGTCATAGAGGATCATCCCGCTGATGAATTCTCCCAGCCCGGGCGTTTTGATGATCCATTCCCGATAGGCGCGGCGATTCTCAAGGGTTTGAGGAATACCGATTTCGGCAAACCGCCGGTTGCAGGTTGGCGTACTCTCATCAATCGCCAGCAATCCTTTGTCGTCGGCGACTATCATTTTTGCCGTGTCTGTGAGTGCTGTGGAATCCATTTCCTGATCTGTTCTCATTTTTTTTTCCATTTCCAGTTACGGATCTCAGGTAAGTCCTGGCCATGCTGATCAATGTAATGTTTATGCTCAATGAGTTTGTCATGTACCATTTGCTTGAGGTAATCCCCCTTGCTGCCCAGGTTCGGCAGGCGGTCTACAACGTCCTGAACCAGGTGGAAGCGGTCAAGGTCATTCTGCACGCGCATGTCGAAAGGGGTGGTGATCGTGCCTTCTTCTTTATAGCCCCTGACGTGCATCTTATGGTTGGTCCGGCGATAGGTCAGTCGGTGTACCAGCCAGGGATAGCCATGAAAGCCGAAGATGACGTGTTTGTCTTTGGTGAACAGTGCGTCGTAGTCCGTGTCGCTCAGCCCATGTGGGTGCTCGGTAGAGGGTTGCAGGCGCATCAGGTCGACTACGTTGACGACCCGGATCTTCAGGTCGGGCAGATGCTCGCGGAGGATGGAAACGGCGGCCAGAATTTCCAGGGTGGGAGTGTCGCCGCAGCAGGCCATCACCACGTCGGGTTCGGCGCCCTGGTCGTTACTGGCCCATTGCCAGATACCAATGCCTTCCGTACAGTGTATAACTGCCTCATCCATGGTCAGCCATTGGGGAAGGGCATGCTTGCCGGCAACGACAACGTTCACATAGTGCCGGCTGCGCAGGCAGTG
>PMUF01000204.1 GCA_003167015.1 Chitinophagaceae bacterium
TTCCAGAAAGTGCTGATCGATGAGCCCAACGAGGAGGATGCTATTTCTATCCTGCGCGGGCTGAAGGACAGGTACGAGACGCATCACCATGTACGGATCAAGGATGAAGCCATTATCGCGGCCGTCGAGTTGTCACACCGGTATATTACGGACAGGTTCCTGCCCGATAAAGCCATTGACCTGATCGATGAAAGCGCAGCTAAGCTGAGGCTGGAGATGAACTCCCAGCCGGATGAGCTCGACAGGTTGGAAAGATCTATCCGCCAGCTGGAGATCGAGCGGGAAGCTATCAAACGTGAGAAGGACGACGAGAAGCTGCGTGAGCTGAGCTCGGAGATCGGTAACCTTAGTGTGGAGAGAGATACCCTGAAAGCTAAATGGCAGCAGGAAAAACAGTTGGTGGAAAAAGTGCAGAATGCCAAGGCCGAGATCGAGAACCTGAAGATGGCCGCTGAAAAGGCAGAACGTGAAGGTCAGTATGGCCAGGTGGCCGAGATCCGTTATGGCAAGATCAAAGAGCAGGAAAAGATCATCGAAAGCTATTCCAATCAACTGGCTTCTATCAGTGCCCATTCGCGGCTGATGAAGGAAGAAGTCGATGCAGAAGATATCGCGGAGGCAGTCGCCAAGACAACCGGTATCCCGGTAGCCAAAATGCTGCAAAGCGAAAAGGAAAAGCTGCTCAACCTGGAAGACGAACTGCACAAACGCGTCATCGGCCAGGAAGAAGCCATCACGGCAGTAGCGGATGCTATCCGCAGGAGCCGGGCAGGGCTGCAGGACCCCAAGCGGCCTATCGGATCATTCATTTTCCTGGGGACGACAGGTGTCGGTAAAACCGAGCTCGCCAAGGCCCTGGCCGAATATCTATTCGATGATGAAAGCATGATGACCCGCATCGATATGAGCGAATACCAGGAGAAGCATGCGGTAAGCCGGCTGGTCGGCGCCCCTCCGGGCTATGTCGGATATGATGAAGGCGGCCAGTTAACCGAAGCCGTCAGGCGTAAGCCCTACAGTGTGATCCTGTTGGATGAGATCGAAAAGGCCCATCCCGACGTCTTCAATATCCTGTTGCAGGTACTGGACGATGGGCGGTTAACAGATAACAAAGGCCGTACGGTTGACTTCAAGAATACGATCATCATCATGACCAGCAATATGGGCAGCCAGATCATCCAGGCCAATTTTGAGGATGTGACGGAAAAGAATCGGGAAGAGGTCATGGATAAGACGAGGACGGAAGTCGTGGATCTGCTGAGGCAGACCATCCGGCCGGAATTCCTCAACCGGATCGATGAGATCATCCTTTTCCAGCCCCTGCTGAAGAGCGAGATCAAAGGAATTATCCGCATCCAGCTGGAGAATCTGCAGCGCATGGTGGCCAAAAACGGTATCAACCTGCAGTTCAGCGACTATGCCCTGGATTTCCTGGCGGAGAATGGCTTCGACCCGCAGTTCGGCGCCCGGCCCCTGAAACGGCTGATCCAGAAGGAAATTGTTAATCAATTGAGTAAGAGGATATTGGCCGGAGATATCGATCGTAGCGTGCCGGTGCTGGTAGACGTTTTTGACGGGGTGGTCGTGTTCCGTAATGAGACCCCCCACCTGGAAAGGACGGACGGCGCTGTTAAATAATTAAGAGGTCTGTTAAATTAGGGCTTCCAAAACATAAAAAAGGGTATTTTTCAGTCAAACTGAACTAAATTGGCCGGGATATGTTATAAAGATGATATATGAAAGCAAAAGAAATACCTGAGATCATTCCGACGAAGGAAGTTTTTGTAGGCGATCCAAAAGCCACGGTTACCCTGATGGAATATGGCGACTATGAAAGTGAGGCCTGCGCTAAGGTCAATGAAGTAGTGGAAAAGCTGTTGAAGCAGTTTGACGGCAAGCTAAGGTTTAACTTCCGCCATTTTCCGCTGACCCGCATCCACCAGCACGCCATGAAGGCGGCGGAAGCCTCTCTCGGGGCAGCCCAGGAAGGCAAATTTTGGGAGATGCATACCATGCTTTTTGCGCATCGCAGGCGGTTGGGTGCGATCAGCCTGCGGGAATATGCCAAAGATTGTGGGGTAGTGAACAAGAAATTTCTGGATAACCTGGTCAATTCAACCTATGGCTGGCAGGTCAAAAGTGATCTGCTGGAAGGATTGGACAGAGGAGTCAGGGATGTACCTGCCTTTTTCATCAATGACGTACTGTTCACGGGTAAGCCAACCTTCGAGAACCTGCGTAAGGGTATCGAAGAGGCCATCAAACAAAAAAAGAAAAAGCCTTCCGCCAAAGCGAGGGCTTAAAAGGAATACTGTTATTTTCCAGCCGGTTCAGAAGATATATCTGAGCCGGCTTTTTTTTGTTAATTTGTTGATGAACGGAACCCAATGATCCGCTTTACGACCGAAATATTGCGATTTGCCGATATGGGTGAAAAGACCGGCTGGACCTATATCCGGGTTCCGGTTGCTCTGGCGCAGCAGCTCCTGCCCGGGAATAAGAGGTCGTTCAGGGTAAAAGGCAGGCTCGATGATCATTCCATTCAGAAGATGGCCCTGATACCGATTGGGGAAGGAGATTTCATTATGGCGCTCAACGCAGCCGTCCGCAAGGCCATCCGCAAGCAGCAGGGGGCTACCCTGCGGGTTGAGCTGGAAGTGGATAAAGCAGTCATCCAGCCGCCCAAAGCCCTGCTGGATTGCCTGGCAGACGAACCGGCGGCCCTGGCCTGGTTCAAAGGCCTGCCCAAATCACATCAGAACTATTTCGGCACCTGGATCAGGGCCGCTAAATTGGAAAGTACCCGGGCAAGGCGCATCGCTTGCGTCGTGACCGCCATGGTACGGCATTTGACTTTCGCCGAAATGCTGCGCGCGAGATCGGATGACAATGACACCGAAGGTTTTTTTCCAAAATGAAAATGATTTTCCCATTTTGGAAAGATTTTGGGCTGGATCTTTTCAAGCTGCAAAAGGCTTTTCATTTTGAAAGCTTTGCTGATCGGGCCTTCTGGGCAAAAACTCCATTTTTTAAAAGAGTAGGTATACTTTTTGCAAGAGGGCGGCATCTATGGATCATATCCACTCTAAAAAAGTAACCACTGCAGGTTTACTCATTACATTAGGAATAATCTTCGGCGACATTGGTACATCCCCTCTCTATACGTTCCAGACTATCCTGGCAGAAGGTGGAAAAGTGAGCGAATCACTCGTTTTCGGGGCTATCTCCTGCGTTTTCTGGACGCTGACCCTGCAAACGACCTTTAAATATGTCTTTATCACCCTCCAGGCCGACAACAAAGGGGAGGGAGGGGTATTTTCTCTTTATGCCCTGGTACGCCGTTATGGGAAAAAGCTGGTCTATCCTGCGATCATAGGCGCCGGTACGCTGCTGGCCGACGGCATCATTACGCCGCCGATCTCGGTGACTTCCGCCATCGAAGGACTGGGTAGCGTGCATGGATTGGAGAACGTGATCGTTCCCGGCAATGCGCTGGTCGTGGAGATAGTAATGGTCATCATACTTTTGCTGTTTATATTTCAGCGTTTCGGGACGAAGATCGTGGGTGGGTCCTTTGGACCGATCATGTTCGTCTGGTTTTCCATGCTGGCTGTACTCGGACTCAACCAAATCATTCATTATCCGATTATATTGAAGGCTCTTAGCCCACACTATGGGCTGGAATTGCTGATCCGTCATCCCAAGGGATTCTGGCTGCTGGGGGCCGTGTTCCTTTGCACCACAGGGGCAGAGGCATTGTATTCCGACCTGGGGCATTGCGGGAGGAAGAATATCCAGGTCAGCTGGATCTTTGTCAAAACGACACTTGTACTGAATTACCTGGGACAGGGGGCCTGGGTATTGCTGCAGCATAAAGAAAGCCTCGGCGACGTCAATCCTTTTTTCGCCATCGTTCCGCATTGGTTCCTCATCCCGAGTGTCTTTATTGCCATGGCTGCCTCCATTATCGCCAGCCAGGCCCTGATCAGCGGTAGCTTTACCCTTATCAACGAGGCGATCAGCCTCAATTTCTGGCCGAAGGTCACCGTAAAATTTCCCACGGATATCCGCGGGCAGATCTATATTCCCAGTATCAACTGGGTACTTTGCACCGGCTGTTTCCTGGTCGTGCTATACTTCAGGACGTCGGAGGCCATGACAGCGGCTTACGGGTTTTCCATCACGGTAGCCATGTTGATGACCACGGTGCTGATGTATTATTTCCTGCGTTACGTCAAACACTATCCGTTCTGGCTGGTGGGGGCGATCGTCACCGTCTTCGTGGCTGTGGAAACGTCCTTTTTCATTGCCAATGCCGTCAAGATCGTCAAGCGTCTTTTCTTCCTCGTATTCGAGATCGGCCTGATCTCCACCATGTATGTCTGGTATCATGCCCGGAAGATCAACAATCGCTTTCTCAACTTTATAGATCTCAATGAGCATATCCCGCTGCTGGAAAATCTCAGCAAAGACGAATC
>PMUF01000284.1 GCA_003167015.1 Chitinophagaceae bacterium
TCTCGACGGCAAACGATATCAACGCTATTCCGCTGGCTTTGCGGGACAGACTTGAAATAATCGACTTAAGCGGTTATGCTGTAGAAGAGAAAGTACAAATAGCCCGGATCCACCTGGTCCCCAAACAAAAGGAGGCGCATGGTCTGAAGCCCATGAACTTCAAGATCGGCGATAAAGTGCTGGAGAAGGTTATCCAGGATTATACGCGTGAGAGCGGGGTGCGTGAGCTGGACCGCCAACTGGCATCGATCATGCGTTACCAGGCCAAGGAGTTTGCTATGAAGGGCAAACTGAAAGCACAGCTGACACAGGCCGACGTGGAAAAGGTATTGGGAAAGTCCAGGTACAGTAATGATCTCTACAAGGTGGCCAACATGCCGGGCGTAGCGGTGGGACTTGCCTGGACCTATGTGGGCGGCGATATCCTGTTCGTGGAGACCAGCCTCAGTGATGGCAAGGGGGATCTCAAACTGACGGGCAACCTGGGAAATGTGATGAAAGAGAGTGCGGTGACCGCTTTTACCTACCTGCAGTCCAATGCCCGCAAATATGATATCGATCCCGATGACTTTAATAAGAAGACCCTTCATCTCCATGTTCCGGAAGGCGCCGTTCCGAAAGACGGGCCCAGCGCCGGCGTTACGATGATGAGCTCGATGGCCTCTGCCTTTACCGGCAAGCGGGTGAAGCCTTATCTGGCGATGACCGGCGAGATCACCTTACGCGGTCAGGTACTTCCTGTCGGCGGAATAAAGGAAAAGATCCTTGCCGCCAAGCGTGCGGGTCTCAAGGAGATCATCCTCTGCTGGCAGAATGAGAAAGATGTAAAGGACATCGATTCTTCCTTTATCAAAGGACTCAAGTTCAATTATGTGAGGACGATGCAACAGGTGCTGGAACTTGCGCTCGTATGACAGGCCCATCATTGAAAATTTTTCATTGAAAACTTTTCCGGCTGCGTTTTATATAAGGATTAATTACTAGTCTACACTAAGTAATCCCAGCTTGAATTTCACGGAAAGTGGGTAATAGTTGGCGGATTTGCTTGTTTTACTTTTTTGTTATTGTTTAAACGCTAATTTTGGAATAGGCAGAAAATACCTTCCATGATCAAGCTAATTATCGTCGACGATCATTTTCACGTACGGGAAGCNNCTGCAGCCGGATGTGATCCTGATGGATATTCATATGACACCTGTCAATGGGATCGAGGCTACCCGCACGATCCGGGAATTTGCACCTCATATGAAGATCATCGGTGTATCCGTGCAGGCAGAGCGTTCCTATGTCAACGAAATGCTGCGTAACGGGGCCAACGGTTATGTCACCAAAAATTCTCCCAGTACGGAGATGGTCATGGCCATCGATGAAGTGCTGGCCGGCAATACGTATATCTGTGAGGAAATACAACAACTTCGCGCCCACGCCATTAATTTATCCGGGCCATTTCCTTCTCATCCTTGAAGGCCACTCTTGGCTTTAATCCCAGCAATTCGAACATCAGGTTGTCCTCTTCAAAAGATGGGTTGGGCGTAGTAAGCAGTTTGTCCCCTGCGAAGATGGAGTTAGCGCCTGCCATAAAGCAAAGCGCCTGCTCTGCCTGGTTCATTTCGGTGCGTCCGGCGCTGAGCCTTACCATCGTCGCCGGCATCAGGATCCGGGCGGTAGCGATCATGCGCACCATGTCCCAGATATCGATCTTTGCATTATTTTCCAGCGGCGTGCCTTTCACCCGGACCAGGGCATTGATGGGGACGCTGTCGGGGTGCTTGGGCATGGTCGCCAGGGTATGCAACATGCCGATCCTGTCTTCGTGCGTTTCACCCAATCCGATGATACCGCCACAGCAAACGGTGACGCCCGCCTTACGGACGTTATCCAGTGTGGATAGCCGGTCATTATAGGTTCGGGTCGTAATGATCTCGTTGTAATATTCGGCCGAAGTGTCCAGGTTGTGATTATANNCCCAGGGTACAGCAGACTTCCATACCCAGTTCATTGACGCCTTTTACCATTTCCAGCACGCGGTCGAAGTCCTTATTATCCCTTACTTCACGCCAGGCGGCGCCCATACAGAAGCGGGTCGATCCTGCAGCTTTTGCTTTAGCGGCATATTCCAGCACTTCTTTCTTCTGCATCAGGGCCTGTACGTTCACGCCGGTATTGTATCTGGCTGCCTGCGGGCAATAGGCACAATCTTCCGGGCATCCCCCGGTCTTGATGGACAGCAGGGTGCAAACCTGCACTTCACCGGTGTCGTTATATTCACGGTGAATGGTAGCGGCGCGATAGATCAGATCCAGAAGGGGGGTATCGTAAATTTCTTTTATTTCCCCGATTGTCCAGTTGTTACGAAGCATGGTTATACTTTTGAAGGATCAAAGTTATTCTTTAGTTATTAAAAATATGGAAGAGTCCTTTAATAAAGGCAAATTTTGCCGGAACATTTTGTTGAAAATGACCCGGAATTGATTGACCGCGCTGATACTGTCATAAAATAAGTGATAGTCCCCGTCAGGGAAATATACTGCATTCTGATTGTTAAATGCATAGCCGGGCAGGTGTTTTCCGTCAGGTATGTACCGGAAGCCATGATCCGACATGAAAATGATGACGGCGTTGCCTCCTGTATTCCTTTTGATGGTCGATATCAGGTCCATTGCGCAGGAATTGGTATAGGGAAGGTATTGAAGATAATATTCCGGGTCTTCGTCTTCCCGGGAGGCAATATCCCGGAGGGAACGACGGTGTATGAGGCTGTCATAGAAAAAGGGAAAATGCGGCATGATCAGATGAGTATAAACGAAGCGGGGGCGGTCAGACTTTTTTTGACTTTCCTCTTTCGTTTGGGCCAGAAATTGCCTGTTGGTCCGGTCGAACTCCACAATACGATGACCGGATAAAAAGATAGAATCTTCAAAATGGTCCTCCAGCCCTTCCCGCAGGTCCCGTTCGATATAGTTCAATAAAGTGCGGCGGGTGATCAGTTGCGTCTTTACGGGGAAAAAGGTCTGATCGCGGGTACTGGGCTGTCCCGGCAGGTCGAAGATGGAATAGTTGACAATCCTGTATCCTTGCGAGTAGAGAAATCCGGCGACCCGGTTTTTGGCAATGGATTCAGTCAAATCCGTATAGTCTTCGGATGCAAGAAAATGAGAAGAATCCAAATTGCTCAGGTAGGCAAGATTCAGCATGGAAGCTATGGAAAGAGGAGTAGCCGCATAATTCGAATGGCTTCTTTTCTGGATATGAAAGCCTTCTCCTTCCAGAAACCGGTCGAATGGGCTGTTATCATAATGATAGACATCCCTCAATGTCGAACTGCCGCTATAATCATCGAAAATAATGAAATAGATATCCGGTTTGGAGCAAGTGTCGCAACGGATGACCGGGACATAGGCAAGGGACTGATCCGGCGATGTCTTCCTGTCTTTAAATAACAGTTTCCATGTCAGCAGGCCTCCGTCAACCAGGATATAGATCATCAGCAATGAATTCAGGAATAAGGTTACTCGCGGGAAAGCCGTCTTTTTTCTCAGATAAAGGACCAGCAGGACTGTCATCACTGCGAGCGCGGGCAGAAGGATGCTGTATTTGTGTAAAAAGATGGAATTTTTACGAAGGAAGTCATGAAGAGCGCCGAAAAAAAGATAAAGGCTCATGATAAAGGAAGAAAACAGCGCCGCCCTGATCCTGCTTTTCAGCAGTAGCCAGCCTAACAGGTAAACGACCACTGCTGCGCCCGTATAGATGCCCAACAGCAGCCAGCAATCCATGAATCGGATATAATAACAGTTCTCGACGAACCCATGGAACACAAAAAACACAGGAATTAAAAGGAAGAATATTGGATATTGCAGCCATTTCCTTGTCATACGAATGTGTTTTTTCTCATCCTGTATAAGACCCGTTCTGTACCGGCGATGGGGAATTGCTTATCGATGGAGAAATACGGGCTGAACTGGGCTTCCAGGACGGCGGCGTCGTAATCGGGCAGGAGACTTCTTCTGTTCCCGGCGAGTTCCAGGGCCTTTGGATCGGTCCGGGGAACAAATTCGAGGATCAGCCAGGCGCCGGTAAGCATGGATAACCAGGCGGCGATCTCCGGCAGCGGAATATTACGTCCCCATGTCAGATGGTGCAGTAACGCCAGAGCCACTACGAGGTCGGCCGACGTTCTGCTGGTGAAAGAGGATCGTTCGGTATTGTTAAAGCCCCTGGCTGGTGTCGGATCTGCAATATCGACGCGCAGCGGCAGAATATCCTTGCCGGGTTGCTGCCGGGTATACCGATATAGATTGTCGATGCATGACCAATCGGAATCGATGGCGATGACCGGCACTCCTTTTTCTGCGAGGATCTTGGTAAAGTATCCGTCATTCGACCCCAGGTCGAGGGCAGACCGAAAACCGATATCGCCGGTGAACTCGCGGAACAACTGTTCTTTAACCGCCAGATAGGTCTGACTCATGATCGTATGCTGGTAATAGTTATTCCAGGCAGAAGGACCGGCAGTAGCCGTCTTCAGCCTTGTCAGGATATTGCCCAGGTTGCCGGTCAGGTGAAGCAGCTTAGTTTTATTGAAGGACAAGGTCCGTCCGCCGGGCAGACTGTCCTTACGTACGCTTGCGGGTAACAGGACATGCAGCCAGACACCCAGGCGTAACCGGCTTTTCCAGGGCAACAACCTGGCGGTCACGGTGGCGGGGATCCCTTCGGGCCAGGCGCTCGCTATCCTGTCGGTGCCCGTTGACAGGTAATGATGGAGAAGCAGCGGGAACAGAAAGCATTCGCAAAATTGCCGATAAGCCACCCAGGGCAGGGCAGGGTCATATTTCTCGAACGAAAGGGTGTCTATAAACAGGGCCTTCCCTCCCCTGAATTGAATATTGAGGGGGGAAGCGTCTTTTAATATCATGCCATGATCCAGCGCAATATGCAGGATCTGCAGTGTGAGGCCGGCCGCATCTTTCAGCTGGGAAGGACTCCACTCATCGGGATAGCTGATATAAGGGATCTGTTCCGGCAGCAGTATTTTATAACGGTCGGGATGTTCCGTGAGATCATTGTCCACTTCGGTATGCGGGACCAGCAAGCCCTTTTCTGTCAGTTTTTGGTAGAGGCCCGACCGAAGCAGCTCCTCATAATCGGCGCTATAGGATCGATTGACTTGCCGGTAATACAGTCCATTTGCCCGGAATACGAAACCGGCAGGATCTCTATAGGAAGCCGGGTGGGGAATATAGTCAGGCATCTTCTTTGTCATTCCCTGGTGGTGTGTCTTCTTTGCCTTTGGAAAAGAGAGATTTGATTTTTATCCAGCCGTTTTTGAGATAGAATAAGGCTCCCAGGATGCCGGCGATGATGGCTTGTACAAGATAGCTGCCGCTACCGGGATCGATATACAGGAGCAATATCTTCATCAAAGATAGCTTAGATTGGTTTGTGGTGTTAAGGTAAGTAAAGTTTCGTACATCAACTGAATGGTCTGTTCGATATCTTTCTTGTGAAGCATTTCCACGGTGGTATGCATATAGCGCAATGGAATGGAGATCAGGACGGAAGGGCATCCGTCATTGGCATAGGCAAAGGAATCCGTGTCCGTGCCCGTGCTGCGGGATACTGCCCGCAGCTGCACGGGCAGCTTATGTTTTTCAGCTGTCTCTTGTACCAGGTTGAGCAATTTGTTATGTACGGCAGGTCCGTAGGCCAGCGAGGGGCCTTTGCCGCAGGAGATATCGCCCTCGATAAGCTTGTTAATCATCGGAGTGGTGGTATCGTGTGTGACATCCGTCACGATGGCTATATTGGGACGAATACGCCTGGCGATCATTTCTGCTCCGCGGAGGCCTACTTCTTCCTGTACGGCATTGACAATATACAGTCCGAAAGGCAGCTTCTTCTTATTTTCCCGGATAAGGCGGGCGACTTCTGCGATCATGAAGCCGCCGACGCGATTGTCGAAAGCCCGGCCAATCAGGTAATCATAGGCCAGTTCGGCATAGCCATCCTGGTAAGTGACCACTGCTCCGATATGAATACCCAGCTCTTCCACTTCTTTTTTGTTGCGGGCGCCGCAGTCGAGGAAAAGATTGTCTACTTTGGGCTGCTGTTCTTTGGAATCGGAATTGCCCAGGCGGGTATGGATAGCAGGCCAGCCGAATACGGCAGGCACCTTTCCCTTTTTGCCGTGAATGAAGACCCGTTGAGCAGG